>DATAHC010000259.1:0-6625 GCA_036263415.1 Flavisolibacter sp. | reverse complement strand
CTCCGCCGAGGACTATTTTCAGCCCTTCAGCGATATCATCTATGAAATAGGACTCACCCCCAACCGGATGGATGCTATGAGTCACTGGGGTGTCGCCCGCGACGTATGCGCCTATCTTTCGCATCATGATAAGAAAGAACTAAAGCCTGTTCTTCCGCATCATAACATCAAGCCAGATAACCAGTCCCTGAAGATCCAGGTGTCCATCGAAAACAACGCTGCCTGCCAGCGCTACTCCGGTATCTGCCTGTCCGGTGTACAGGTGAAGCCGTCACCGAAATGGCTGCAGGAACGCCTGAAGTCCATTGGCCTGCGGCCCATCAATAATATCGTAGACATTACCAATTTCATACAGCATGAAACCGGCCAGCCCCTGCATGCGTTCGATTATGATGCCATCAATGGTCAGCAGGTGATCGTGCGCTCGCTGCCGGAGGGAACTCCTTTCATAACGCTGGATGATAAACAGCGAAAACTGAACAGCGAAGACCTGATGATATGCGATGCAAAAGAACCCATGTGCATCGCCGGGGTTTTCGGTGGCCTGCACAGCGGGGTTACGGACAAAACCGTCAACCTCTTTATCGAGAGCGCCTATTTCGATCCGGTAACCATCCGCAAGACCTCTTTCCGTCATGGATTGCGTACCGACGCGGCTACGCGCTTTGAGAAAGGCATCGATATCTCCCAAACGGTGAACGTGCTCAAACGGGCCGCCGCCCTTATTAAAGAAATCGCCGGAGGAAGCATCGCTTCCGATATTGTGGATGTGTATCCCGATCCCCAGCCCAAAAAAGAAGTCACGATCAAATACCACTTCCTGAAAAAACTGAGCGGCAAGAACTACCACCCCGACGCAGTCAGGAACATCTTGCAAAGCCTGGGCTTTACCGTAGCCCGTGACAGCATGGATGCCGTAACGCTTCAGGTCCCTTATCATAAGCCGGATGTATCCCTTCCGGCCGATATCGTGGAAGAGGTGCTGCGCATCGACGGCCTGGATAATATCGACATCCCGGTGAACATCAGCATTTCGCCTTCGATAGACATCAACTATAAAGCCGAGCAGCTTAAGGAAAAGATTTCCAACGTACTCACCGGGCTCGGGTTCTCGGAGATCCTTACCAATTCCATTACGAACTCGGCCTATTTCAATGAACAGGAATTGGCTACTGCCGTGAAGCTGCTGAACAACCTGAGTAATGAACTGAATATCATGCGCCCCTCCATGCTGCATACGGCATTGGAGGTACTATCGTTCAACCTTAACCGGAAAAACCTCAACCTGAAGTTCTTCGAGTTTGGCAAGACCTATTCTACCTCAGGTACCGGCGCGTATGAAGAAGTGGCTCATTTATGTTTTTACCTGACGGGGCAGCGCAGTGAGCCGCACTGGAAGCAGTCCCCCCAGGCCACTGATATTTATTATCTGAAAGGCGTGCTGGAAGCGGTGTTGAAAAATATCGGCGTAAAGGCCGAGCGCTTCGATAGCTATGAAAGTGCGGAACTCAGCTCCGGACTGTCCGCCACCGTGCAGGGAAAACAGGTGGCGGTAATCGGACGTGTAGCTACCGCGTTGGCTAGCAAATTCGATATAAAGCAACCGGTATTCGTAGCTGATATCAACTGGGACCTGGCCTTGCAATCGGGAAGCCAGAAAGTACGGTACCAGGAGATCTCCAAATATCCGGCCGTGGAAAGAGACCTGGCTATGGTCGTTCCGAAATCCATGCGCTACCAGCTGATCGAGGAACAGATCGGGAAGCTGCGCCTCCAGAAATTGAAGGACGTAAAGCTCTTCGATGTTTTTGAAAGCGAGAAGCTGGGTGCCGATAAAAAATCCATGGCCATCAACCTGACCTTCCTGGATGATGAGAAAACGCTTACGGATAAGGAGATCGATACCTGGATGAATAAGATCATGTCGAGCCTGGAAAAAGAACTACAGGCAGAAATCAGAAAATAATGTCGGTAGACCAGCAGTTCAATAGTCTCAACGATAAGCTTCAGCTGCTGCTGCGGAATTACAGCCGCCTGCAGAAGGACTATGACCGGCTGAATGAGGAACTGCGCAGCGCCCGCGAGAAAGAGCGCCTGCACCAGGAGCAGCTCGATACGCTGCAACAGCAGATCGCCATACTGAAAGCAGCTACCGGATCGCTCTCTGAAAAGGACCGGAAGGAATTCGAAAAGAAGATCAACCAGTATATCCGGGAGATCGATAAATGTATTTCCTATCTGAGCGAGTGAGGATAGTCAATAGTTGATAGTTAATAGTGAATAGTGAATAGTCAATGGGCGTAAATGAAGTACAATGGAAAATGAACTGATACCGCTGAACCTCCTGGTGGGTGACAGAACCTACCGCATCCGCATTCATCCCCGGGATGAGGAGGTAGTGCGCAAGACGGCTAAGACCATCAACGACAAGCTGGTGGAATTCAAAACCCAATTCGCCGGCAAGGATATGCAGGATTATATCGCCATGGTGCTGATCTGGTTCGCTACGGAACAAAATGCCTCCATTTCCAACCTGGTAAATATGGACAACGTGAGCAGCCGCCTGCAGACGCTGGAACGTATGATCGACGGCGCCCTGGAATGAATCTCAGATCTCAGATGTCAGATTTCATATATATCTGACATTTTACCTCTATAGTCTTCCATTTTAATTTATTCACACCGTAAAAAAGGTGGTGATTGGGTGCCTGTAGGGGCAGGGAAAGGGCCGTCCAGCCTGCCTTTATGAGGCCTTAAGAATAGGTAAATACCCGTAAACCCCATTCTGTGGTCGGCGCCATATAGCCAAAAAAAACAGGGTCTATTTTTTCTGACAATACTTGTGCACAACCGGGGTAAACCTGCGGGAAAAAAGTCAATTTTGTGGATAGCATCAATGATGGTGTGTATAACTGCCTCGGTGTAGTGAATTTGGATTGGATATTGTGTTGATTAAAATAAAAGCATCTGATTTGATTTTGGACCACAGGTAGGCTGTTATATTCGCTGTCTGACTTACTGGGATAACATTTCGATAATATACTCGTAACAATTTTATAATATATACGGACCGGCTGGAGCCCCATAGGTCATTGATCGAAAAATCAATGGTTTCACTTTTTTTGACTATTTGTTTGTATGGATCTTACTAATCTGAATCGCGATAAAAAGAACCGCAGGAAAGCTCCCCTTGATCTCAGCACCATGATTTATGGCAAGGTACCTCCCCAGGCCAAGGACCTGGAAGAAGCGGTGCTGGGTGCCATCATGCTGGAAAAAGGCGCCTTTGATACGGTGATCGAGATCCTGAAGCCGGAATGCTTTTACGTGGATGCCCACCAGCGCATTTACCGCGCCATGCAGGGCCTGGCCAATAAAAGCCAGCCTATCGACATCCTGACCGTGGTTGAAGAACTGCGGTTCCGGGAAGAGCTGGACGTGGTAGGTGGACCCTACTATGTAACCAAGCTCACCAACGCGGTGGTTTCCTCCGCGCATATCGAGGCCCACGCCCGTATCATCCTTCAGAAATTCATTCAGCGGGAGCTGATCCGCATCAGCGGTGAGATCATCTCCGATGCCTACGAGGACAGCAGCGATGTATTTGATCTGCTGGACCAGGCTGAAAGCAAGATCTACGAGGTGACCTCCTCCCACTTGCGCAACAATTACGAATCCATCGATTCGGTGCTGGTAAAGACCATTCAGCGGATCGAGGACCTGCGTCATAAGAACGAAGATATTTCAGGGGTTCCCAGCGGCTTTACCTCGCTGGATAAAGTAACCTACGGATGGCAGCCTACGGACCTGATCATCCTGGCCGCCCGTCCTGCCGTGGGTAAAACGGCCTTTGCCCTGAACCTGGCACGGAGCGCGGCTTTGCATCCAACAAAGAGCACCGGTGTGGCCCTGTTCTCCCTCGAGATGAGCGCCAGCCAGCTGGTACAACGTATTCTCTCTGCCGAAAGCGAGATCTGGCTGGAGAAGATCTCCCGCGGTAAAATGGAAGAGCATGAAATGAAGCAGCTGTATGCCAAGGGCATTCAGCGGTTAGCCCAGGCGCCGATCTATATCGACGATACGGCCGCCCTGAACATATTTGAATTGCGCGCCAAATGCCGCCGCCTGAAGAATACCGGTAACCTCGGTCTCATCATCATCGACTACCTGCAGCTGATGAGCGGCACCGGCGACCGGAACTCGAACCGCGAACAGGAGATCTCCACTATCTCCCGCGGCCTGAAAGGACTGGCCAAGGAATTACAGGTGCCGATCATTGCCCTTTCGCAGTTGAGCCGTGAAGTGGAGAAAAGAAAGGACGGCAATAAAATGCCGCAGCTGAGTGACCTCCGTGAATCGGGAGCGATCGAGCAGGATGCGGATATGGTAATGTTCCTCTATCGTCCGGAATACTATGATATCACCCAGGATGAAATGGGCGACAGTAACCGTGGGGAAACACACGTGCGGATCGCGAAGCACCGTAACGGTTCGCTGGAGACCATTAAGCTGAAAGCCCTGCTGCACATACAGAAATTCATCGAGTGGGATGAAGGGGGCGACTTCGGCTCCTTCAATATGCCATCCAACTTCAAGCCTGTTTCCGGAAACGACAGTGGCAGCGGGGCCCGCATGTTCATCCAGACCGGAAGTAAAATGAATGACCTGCCGGATGATGAAGATCCGTTTTAGAATATCGAACAGCGAACAGGGAATAACGAACAAGGACCAGGGAATAATGAATATTGAACGGGAATAAGAATGAATTACTGAATTCCTTTTGAATGGAAATAACGGGAATGATGAACCAACGTTCATCATTCTTTTTTTGGTACCTGCTTCATTGGAACCAAACGGGTTGAGGTGGGCTTTTCTTCCGGCACCTTACCTTTGACGCCCATGGCCTTACCTTATTTTTTTGTTGCCGATCTGCAGGATACGACCCTGGTGCTGGAAGAAGCTACTTCCAAGCATGTGATCCAGGTGTTGCGCATGCAGCAGAGCGAGGAGTTGCTGCTGACGGATGGGAAAGGAAAAAAGGCGATCGCCGTGATCACGAACGACAACCGCAAGCGCTGTGAAGTCACCATTACTTCGTTTGACACGGAACCCTTACGAACCCCGCAGGTCACCATAGCCCTGTCGATCGTAAAGAACGCTTCCCGCTACGAATGGTTCCTTGAAAAAGCAACGGAGATCGGCGTTACCGGTATCATTCCTTTATTGTGCGAACGTACGGAGAAAGAGAAGTTCCGGTACGACCGCATGCAGCAGATCCTCGTCAGTGCGCTGTTGCAATCGCAGCAATGCTGGCTGCCCGTGCTGCACCAACCGGTTGCCTTCAGGGACCTGCTCACCAGGGATGTCTATGATAAGAAATACATTGCCCATTGCCTGGACCAGCAGAAGCTGCCGCTGCATCAGCAACCGTTGGATACCTCACGGCATACGTTGATACTAATTGGCCCGGAGGGCGATTTTACACCACAGGAAATCGATGCGGCGCTGCAACAGGGCTTTATGCCTGTTACATTGGGTGAGACCCGCTTACGGACGGAAACGGCCGGCCTGGTTGCCGCTGTATGGCTTTGTGCCGGAAGGAGCGCAGTTTAAGGCAGAATGCGGTCTTTATCAAAACCCAACGCTACCAGTTGTGCATAGGCATCCAACACCTCGTCAGGGATGTGCTGTTCGATCTGAAAGCCTTTGGCGGGATAATCGCGCACGCGTTCCAGATCACCTACCATACTGGTGATCACTTTTTCGATCGGAACATCGGCAGTAGGATAGTCTTCAAATGCGATCTGCGGTGATGTCACCCGCACCGTTTTGCCCGGCCACTGTTTCTGAAACGTAGCATAGCTTCTTCGTTCCATATAAGGCTTCTGTACCAGCAGGAAGCGGTGCGGATCCTGTCCTCTTTCTTTCAGCAGCTGTTGGGTGAAGCGTACATTCTCACCCGTATTGGTAGACCGGTTTTCTACCAGTATGGCTTCTTCGGGAACGCCCATGCGCTTCGCGATCTCCGCAAACTGTTCCGCCTCTGAAACCTGCCACATAAACTTGGTTTGCTTGCCCAGTCCACCGGAATAGATCAGCAGCGGTGCGAATCCCTGCAGAAACAAGTCAGCGCCTCTTTCGGCTACCCTCAGGTCATAACTGCCCAGTACGAAGATGCAATCGGAAGGAGCCGGCTCCTGATCCATATGATGGTAGTCCCATAGTTTACGGGCCAGCGAAAGTACCTCCGGTGTAATGGTATTTGTCACTCCTGTATCGTTTGTAAGAAAATAAATCAGATCCTTAATGAGCCGAATCCGAGTGGCGTTCCTCACTATCGGGCAGCCTGGGCTCGTTCAGCTTCACGATCTTTCGTTTGGCGGAACGTTTCCGCATCACCATATTCAGGACCTCTACCGCGAAGGAGAAAGCCATGCCGAAATAGATATAATTCTTCAGGTGCAGCTCATGCGCTCTTTCCGAATCCCAGCCTTCAATCACCAGGCTAAGTCCGATCATCACCAGAAAGGAAAGGGCCAGCATTTTCAGCGTCGGGTGCTTATGGATGAAAGAAGAGATCTTGGGACTGAACAGGAACATGACGATCATAGCCACGATCACGGCG
>DATAHC010000258.1:0-3810 GCA_036263415.1 Flavisolibacter sp. | reverse complement strand
GATTTTTAACTATGAACAGGATCTTTGGTCCTACTGATCATAGGCTAACAGTTGATAGCTGAAATACTAATTTTTAACTTTTTTAATATGAAAAAGCCCCGCCATCCGCGGGGCTTTTTATTGCTTATTACATTCATTGTTAATAAGTTAAAAAATCTTTCAAAAAAGCCATGAGTCTTATAGGAAAATAAGATAATTGTTGTATTTTCGTCTCGGTTTTTCATAGGATATTGGATTTTAAAAACGGGGCTGGATTTTTATCCTGGCCCCTTTTTCATTTTAATCACCTCCCTCTTCCTTACTGAAATGTTCTATAACGATCCTGGCTTTGGAAGTGCCGACCACTTTAGCTAATTCAACCTCTGACTGTTTCTTGATATTATTGATGGAACGGAATGTCTTCAGCAGCAGGTTGGCGGTATTGGTTCCAATACCCCTGATATCTTCAAGCCCGTTCTTAAAGGTGCCTTTACTGCGCTTTTCGCGGTGAAAATTGATACCGAACCGATGCACTTCATCCCGGATCAGGCGAATCAGTTTATGACTTTCACTATCATAGGGTAGCTTAAGCGACTCTTTATCGCCGACAAAGAATAATTCCTCTTCATTCTTAGCTAGGCCAACAAGGGTCATTTGCCCCTGCAGCTTTAATTCTTCAATGGCTTCGTAAGCGGCGCTTAACTGGCCTTTTCCGCCGTCAATGATCACCAGTTGAGGAAAAGCGTCACCTTCCGTTTTAATTCGCCTGTAGCGCCTGTAAACGGCTTCTCGCATGGTTGCAAAGTCATTGATGCCTTCTACGGTTTTCACATTGAAAAGGCGGTAGTCTTTTTTGCTGGGCTCACCATTCCGGAAACAAACCATGGCGGAAACCGGATAGCTGCCCTGGAAATGGGAATTATCGAAACATTCAATATGGGTGGGAACGGTCTGAAGCTGTAGGTCTTCCTTGATCTGCACCAGCACATTGTATTTACCGGCATTTTTCACCCCCAGCTGTAAGCGTTCCTTACTGCGCTGACTATCGATAAAATACTGCACGTTTTTTTCCGACAGCTCCAGCAGCTTTTTCTTATCACCTGCTTTCGGTACGGTAATCAGTACGTCAGGCTCCTCATATTCCAATGGGAACGGGGCTACGATCTCTTTTGCTTCGCTGTTGAAAGTGGTACGCAGCTGACCGATAGTAAAGCCCAGCACTTCCTCAAGCGATTCATCCAGGTGGGTTTCCACCTTGATCGTTTTTGTCTGGATAATAGTTCCGTTCTGCACCATCAGGTAGTTGACATAGGCAATCTCCGTGTCTTTCCGGATGCTGAATACATCCACGTCACCAATGGAAGTGTTCACTACAATGGAGCGCGACTGGTAATTTTCAAGGTACTGGATCCGCTTGCGCGTGCCTTCCGCTTTTTCAAATTCCAGCCCTTCGGCGTGCCGTTTCATTTCCGCTTTGAAATGATTCAGTACCGGTGCCAGTTTCCCCTTCAGCAGGTTTTTGATCTGGGCGATATTCTCATCATAGTCGGCTTCCGACTGATGGTTCTCGCAGGGGCCTTTGCAATTGCCCAGGTGATACTCCAGGCAAACCTTGAACTTTCCTTTCTCGATATTCTTTTCTGTAAGATTGAGCGGGCAGGTACGCAGGGGGATCGTCTGCTTTATAAAGTTCAACAACTCCCGCACCCGGTTTATGGACGTATAGGGCCCGAAATACTGCGAACCATCGTCCAGCTTCTGCCGGGTCAGGTAAACCCTCGGGAAGTTCTCGTTTTTGATAACGATATAGGGATAGGTCTTATCGTCCTTCAGGTTGATATTGAATAAGGGCTGGTATTGCTTGATCAGTGAGTTCTCAAGCAGAAAGGCGTCCTGCTCATTATTTACAATGGTGAACTCGATCTTCCGGATACGTTTAACCAGTTCGTGTGTTTTGTAACTGGAGAGGGTTTTATTGAAATAGGAGCCTACCCGCTTCCGGATATCCTTGGCCTTACCTACATAAAGCAGGTTACTCATGGCATCATAATACTTATAGATCCCTGGCAAGTGCGGTAATGTCGAGGCTATGCTTTGAAATTCTTCCTGCGTCATGCTGATCCGGTCATTGCGAAGGGAAGTCATTCCAGATCACCTGTAGCTTTTTGACCTGCTCGGGCTGGGTTCCCTTTTGTGTTTTCGTTACGATAATAAATCTTTTGTTCACATACCATACCATATTTTTCTCTGTAGTCAGATCATCCTCCGTTTCCATTTTGTTGATGATTATGGTATGGACTTCACTGTTACCATATTCGTTGGGACTCCCATTCAGCATGACATCCTCTCTTCGTATCGGATTTTCGGCTTCGGAAGTAGTATAGGTAAGTATCACGCTTTTCAGATCCTCATCATAGATTTTATCTTCCTTGTAATCATCCTTCCATTTGGAAGAAGTGATATCGGGTAGATTCAGAAAGTCAGCCGCATAGGTTTTAAATTCCTCCCTTCTGATATATTGGGTATCCGAGACCGGTCCGGTCGTCTCAATCTTCATAATCCGGTATAGGGAGGTATCGATGGCTTTCGCCTGGCTTTTGAGATAGGAAACCACAGGAAAGAAAGCACCTTCCTTTTTCTCATCCTCACTTTTTTTGGAGGCACAGGAAGCAGCAAAGAGCAGAAGCAGCCAGAAACCCAGTTTGTTCATACGGCAAAATTACAGTCCTGAATAAAACGAAACCCTGCAAAGATTGTTGCAGGGTTTCTATAAGCAATTAGAAAGGGATTTATTTGTTGAGCGAAATGCCAACCTTCAATCCAAAGTCAAAAAGATTTTCCTTAACAGGATATTTTGTTATGAAACTGGACAAGAGCTGATAGCGTACCTGGGGGCCAACCTGCCATTGCAGATGACCGGTAGAGTAGGAGACGAAAGTCTCCAGGCTGGTATTTACATTCCAGTGGCGGGTAAGGCCCGGAACCTGTGCATAATTCTTATAGTCAGTGGTAATCAGGTAAGCTCGTTCACCCAACAGGTAAGAAGGCTGAATGGTAGAAGCAATGCCAAACTGTACTTTATCATCCCCACTCAGCTTTACCTCGACACCGATAGGAGCTGATAGCTGGAAATTCAGGTTCTCCAGCCAGTTGGAGCTGTATCCATTGAGGTTGCTGTAATTGGTCAGGGTATTCAGGGAATCCCCACGGTTGGAACGGTCGTTCAAACGGATCGTTGCCAGGGAGGTGCTGGCGCTGTAGGCCTTGATGTCATACCGGTTCATGTTGAACTGTACACCGGCACGTAATTTAACTCTGCTGGAAACAGGATATTTCGCGGCCATGCCCAGCTCAAATCCCATATCGGGCTTATGCGTAACGATGTTATTGACGTTATACATGGAAGCAATGGTATAGTTGGCCGAATTGGCCACCTGCTGCGAATGCAGGTACGATTTATTTTCAGACAGTTTGCGATAGCTGACTGTAGGCGTAAAATAGAACTGGAAGCTGACCTTCTTTTTGTTACGGGGCTTGTATAGGTTCACTACGCTTTCAATCGTCATAGGCAGAGCCGCAGCACTCCAGGCAGGAGCCGGCGCTTTATCAGCGGAAGTCTCTGCGGTTATTTCTTCGTAGCTGTCAACAATAGTAGGGGTAAAACGTTCTCCGGTAGCGGACGAAACAGGTTCTGTAAGAGCCATTGCGCCGGATGGGAGAAGAGATACGCGTTGGGTATTCAGAAAGGAAGTCGCTGATCTTTCAGACTGATTCCTGCGGGTTGTGCCGGTTGGTTGTTCTGTTGAAACTTCCGGACGGGTTTTAAGTTCA
>DATAHC010000257.1:0-4961 GCA_036263415.1 Flavisolibacter sp. | reverse complement strand
GTATCATAGTTTTCCTTGCCGACATGCTCTTCCAGCATTTTGGTTAATCCTTCACGGATCTTCACCTGGCGAAGGGGCTCCAGTTTCTCCACCTGGTCCTGTTGCTTGAGAATATTATCGATGCGCAGCTTCAGTTCATTCTTGAGGGACTTACCTTCTTCAGAGCGGTGGTAATTCAGGTTTTTGATCGCCTCATCAACCATGGCGGTAAAGGCTTCCCATTCTGCCGGTGTAAGCGTGTCGCTGGTAGGGGTGATCACCTCCGGTAGTTTGATGATCGTGCTTAAGATGCCTTCCGTATCCAGCCCCAGGTCCTTTGCCAGTGCTTCCAGCGGCTTGTAGTAAGCCTTCGCCAGATCCGTATTGATCGTAACAGGTTTGGCATTGCCGGTTTCTTTGAGATTGATGGTGCAGTCAACCGTTCCTCTGCCCAGCTTTTCAGATAAGATCTTCCTGATGTCAAATTCAAACGGCTTCAGAAAGGCCGGCATCTTCAACTGCAGATCGAACTGTTTTCCATTGAGCGACTTGATGTCGATTAAAAATGTTTTGTCGCCAACAGTTTGTTCTGCTCTTCCAAAACCGGTCATTGATTTTAACATGCAGGTAAATTTTTTAAGAAAGGAGTAAAGGTATTTCAATTGAAAATACGCATCATTAATGGATTGAAAGGACTGGAAACAAAAAGCTCCGCGAAAACGCGGAGCTAATATGTAGATGGGTTAGTAAGTAAGGGAATAAAATTCCCATCACAATATTAAAAAGATTTTTTTCTATCTAAAAAATTTTCAGGTAAAAATTATTCACATTTTTTTTAGCGTTTGTGGATTGTCCCAATCTGAGTAAGGCATGATTTTATAAAAAGAAGTGCGCTTCAATTCATCAATAGAGTACTGTTGTTGGTACTGCAATATTTTATCGATCGCTTGAAACCGTTTATTCATCAGGCTTTCATGGAATGTAATGATAGAGTGCACAGAGTAGGCGATGATGAATTGTTGTAGGTCGGCAATCATTTTTATGGACGCCGTTTGCCTTCCTTCTTTGCCGTTACCTTTGAAAAAATATTTTTCATGAGATTCGAAAAACCTGTCCCTTTAACTACGATTGCCACCCTGATTGGTGCTGAGATTATAGGAAATGCCGATCGCATGGCTTCAGGGATCAATGAAATTCATAAAGTGGAAGCAGGTGATCTGGTGTTTGTCGATCATCCCAAGTACTACGAAAAATGCATCAACTCGGCGGCCAGCTATATTATCATCAATCAGAAAACAGAGTTCCCTTCTGAGAAATCGTTGTTGCTGGTAGCAGATCCGTTCGAAGCCTATCTGAAAATTGTACAGCACTATCGCCCCTTTCAACCATTGACGCACACCATTAGTGCGACCGCAAGGATTGGCACCAATACCGTGGTGATGCCCGGGGCCGTGATCGGAAATGAGGTGATCATAGGAGATCACTGTGTCATCTATCCGAATGTTGTCATCATGGACCATTGTATCATTGGTAACCATGTAATGATCCAGGCAGGCACCGTCATTGGCAGTGATGCTTTTTACTATAATAAGAAGACCAACCGGGAGGTGCATTATAAAAAGATGCTGAGCTGCGGCAGGGTAGTGGTGGAGGATTATGCGGAGATCGGGGCCAATTGCACGATCGACCGGGGCGTTAGCGGCGACACGGTAATTGGTGCCGGCTCTAAATTGGACAACCTCATTCATATCGGACATGATACGGTTCTGGGTAAGAACTGCCTGCTGGCGGCACAGGTCGGTATCGCCGGGGCCACTACGCTGGAAGATAACGTGATCTTATGGGGACAGGTAGGTGTCAATAAAACGATCACTATCGGGCAGGGTGCTGAAGTGATGGGACAAAGCGGTGTGACCAATACATTGGCGCCGGGTAAAAAGTATTTCGGCCTGCCGGCGGAAGATGCCATGCAGAAGAAAAGGGAAAGTGTCTGGGTGAAAAGGATTCCCCAGCTTTGGGACAAGGTGATGAAAAATAAATAAAAGCGAAAAGCCGGAAGTTCTGCTTCCGGCTTTTTTTATATCAAATTATTTAGCAGACCTTATAAGGTCTTTCTGATGCTGTCTGCAGTATTATAATGCATTTGGATGTGAGGCAGGTATTTGCTTGCATAGGATTTTACGTTCTGGGCGCTACCGTTGCTCAGCTCATCCTGGAAGAAGCCTAGGGTCTTGGCGTGGCCTTTTACCTGGCTGTTGATATAGGCGGTATCGAAAGCATATCCGCTGAGGGTTTGCAAACGGGCCATCACCATTTTATTTTCCATATCTACGGTATCCGGTACGGTCATATTATAATTACCCGCAAGGCTCTTCAGATCCGATTGTGCTTCCGTATGCTCGGTAGCCATCATCTGGCCATACATCTTCACGGCGGCACTGGTGCCTTTTTGCACAGCAAGCTGACCGGCCATCACTTCAGCAGTATTGGACATGGCCACATTGACCATAAAAGACTGATCGGTTGAGTTTACATTGTTGTCGTTATTATCATCTTTACTGCACGCAACAAACAACACGGCTGAAAGACCAGCCATCAGGAGCACTTTTTTCATACACTTCGATTTTTTTAATTGAATAATTTAATTGAAGCGTTTAGACCAATTACTATGCTATAGGCCAATGGCAGAGTTGAAAAAACAGGGGATTTAGTGTTTTGTTGAACGATCGGAGACAAATCAAATACAAACGCAACTCAAAACTGGAGTCCAGCATTGGTGTGAGTTCAAATTGATTGTGGAAGAAATTTCTCGGGACGCTAGGAGGAAAGGTTGCAAAACTTGAGCATACGCAGAACAGCTGCTTCCAGGTTTTTATAATTAGGTGGTTTGGTGATCATCTCTACATTGTACTTCTTGCAGAAGAGCTTGTCCAGTTCACTATTGGAGGTAGTGAACACAACGGCGGGAATGGCCTGGTACGCTTCCGTTTGCTTGATGATGGATAAAGTTTCCTTCCCGTCGAGAACAGGCATATTGATATCCAGTATGATCAGGCAGGGAAGATTCGATTGATCGGAAGCAGTTTGAAGGTGCTGAAGGGCCTCTTTGCCATTGCTGACTTCCACAATCTCGAGATTGCGGTTGTTCTTGAAAAGAATTTCCTTCATTAACAAGAGATCATCCTGATCATCGTCGGCCCAGAGAATGTAGTTTTTTTTCATCGGTGCTTTGCTTCACTAGAACAATCAGAATGGTTGCGACCTTTTCAGGCTGGCTTTTGATAGGATTGGAAACCAAAAATAGGCAGCGGTTTTATGCGGTTCCGGGATGTTAGACGAGCAGGGGCTTTCACCCGATGAACGCAATGTTAAACAGGATGGTAAAAAATCTGGTGTTTCTGCGATGAGGGAAATGCGGCTTTTCGCTGCTTGAAAGGAACGCTAATCTTTCTAAAAAAACGTGATTTAAGCGGGGTGGTTTAGCGGCAAGGTCAAACTAATAGTACCTTTGCGCCCATGGAAAGAAAGCAGGAAGTACTACAGGATGTAGTAATCAAATTCGCCGGTGACAGCGGTGATGGTATGCAATTGACGGGAACACAATTTACCAATAATACGGCGCTCCTGGGTGCCGATCTGTCCACTTTTCCTGATTTCCCGGCAGAGATCAGGGCGCCGCAGGGTACGCTTCCGGGCGTGAGTGGATATCAGCTGCGTTTTTCAAGCGAAAGCATCCATACGCCGGGCGATCAGTGGGATGTGCTGGTGGCGATGAATGCGGCGGCCTTGAAAACGAATCTGAAAAACCTGCGGAAAGGCGGAAAGATCATCGTGAATACAGATGGCTTTGATGTCAAGAACCTGCGGCTGGCCAACTATCCCGATGGAGTGAACCCTATTGAAGATGATACGCTGGAAGGATATGAAGTGATCCGGATGGATGTTACAAAAATGACCCGCGAAGCCCTGAAGGAATACCAGATGGGTACCAAAGAGAAAGACCGGGCCAAGAATATGTTCGTCCTGGGCTTTTTATACTGGATGTATGGAAGGGATATGGACAATACGGAAAAGTTCCTGGAGGAAAAGTTCTCCCGCAAGCCCGAGATCCTGGATAGCAATCTGAAAGCCTTGCGCGCCGGTTATAATTATGGTGATACCACGGAAACCTTCACTACACAATATAAAGTAGAGAAGGCGAGGATAGAAGCCGGAAGCTATAGAAGCATTATGGGAAACCAGGCGCTTGCTTATGGGCTGATCGCGGCATCCGTGAAAAGCGGGCTACCGATCTTCCTGGGTACCTATCCGATTACACCTGCTTCGGATATCCTGCACGAATTAAGTAAGCATAAGAACTTTGGCATCCGCACCTTTCAGGCGGAAGATGAGATCGCCGGTATAACCGCGGCTATCGGAGCCAGCTATGGCGGACAGATTGGTGTCACCACTACTTCGGGTCCGGGTATGGCATTAAAGGGCGAAGCAATGGGCCTGGCACTCATGCTGGAGATCCCGTTGCTGATCGTGGATGTGCAGCGCGGAGGTCCTTCAACCGGACTGCCGACTAAAACAGAGCAAAGCGATTTGCTTCAGGCCTATTATGGCCGTAACGGAGAATCACCCATGCCGGTGGTTTCTGCTTCCACGCCCAGCGATTGTTTCGAGGCGGTTTATGAAGCGGTGCGCATTGCCATTGAACACATGACGCCGGTCATTTTCCTGAGCGACGGCTACATAGCCAATGGTGCCGAGCCCTGGAAGTTCCCGTCAACGGACGACCTGCAGCCGATTCATGTAAGCTTTAAAACGGAGCTGGGTCATGGGGAAACCAAATTCCAGCCGTATCAGCGTAATGAAAAACTGGTGCGCCCCTGGGCTCTGCCCGGAACGCCTGGACTGGAGCACCGCATTGGCGGACTGGAAAAGGAAAATATAACCGGTAATGTAAGTTATGATCCGGAGAACCACCAGCTGATGGT
>DATAHC010000256.1:0-8873 GCA_036263415.1 Flavisolibacter sp. | reverse complement strand
TTCTGAATTTTTCGAAACGGCATGGACCACCAATAATAGTATCATGCTGGATGGTGGTTCTGAAACGGCAACATTCAAGTTGGGATATAACCGTAATGAAGAAAGGGGTATCCTGCCCAATAGCCGATTGCTGAAAAATCTGGTGAATCTTAGCACCTCTTATAAGGTTTTGGAGAACCTGACCGCAGTTGCTGCTATTAATTTTTCAAAGATCGAAGGCCGCGGACGCTATGGCACTGGCTATAATGATTATAATGTAAATCAGCAGTTCCGGCAGTGGTGGCAGACAAATGTGGATATCAGCGAATTGAAGGATGCCTACTTCCGCAGCAATCAGAACATAACGTGGAACTGGGCCGACCCTACCAAGGAATCCGGATTATATCCCATTTACAGCGATAACCCATATTGGACGCGCTATCAGAATTTTGAAACCGATGCCCGCTTCCGGTATTTCGGAAATGTTTCCCTGGCTTATAACCCATTGAGCTGGATTAATATTATGGGAAGGGTATCCTTGGATTCCTATGATGAACTTCATGAAGAACGCATTGCCGTTGGGTCAAATCCAACGCCTACGTATACAAGGTTCAATCGAACCTATCGGGAGTGGAATTATGACTTGATTGCAAATATGGAACGTAATCTGTCTTCTGATTTCAATCTGAAAGGACTTTTGGGTACTAATATTCGGAAAACGGTCGTTCAGTCAATTAACGCGGCAACCATTGGAGGTCTTGTAGTACCGGGCCTGTACTCGCTTTCAAATTCAGCAAGTCCGGCTCCTGCGCCTGATGAGACGTATCAGCCTGTAAGTGTGGATGGATACTTCGCTGGAATTACGCTTGGTTATAAAAATATGCTGACGCTGGATGCTACCGGCCGGGTAGACAGGGCCTCTACTTTGCCAAAGGATAACAACCAGTATTTCTATCCTTCGGTTTCAGGATCCTTCCAGTTTTCTAAATTACTGCCCGGCGCGCGTTGGCTGTCTTCCGGAAAAGTACGCGCCAATTACGCTGAGGCGGGAAATAACGCGCCATTTGGCTCCCTGGCTGATATTTATGATAAGCCTACACCATTTGGCTCAACAACCATATTCTCCCTGCCCATTACCAAGAACAATCCGGAACTGTTGCCGGAGAAAACCCGCAGCAAGGAGGTTGGACTGGAAATGGCTTTCTGGAACAATCGCCTGGGTTTTGATGTATCCTATTATTCCGCAAAAAGTATCAACCAGATTATTCCTGTAGCTGTTTCTAACGCCACAGGCTATACGAGCAAGTTTGTCAATGCCGGAACCATTCAGAATCAGGGGGTTGAGCTGTCACTGTTCGCAACACCGGTACGTACGCGTGATTTTTCCTGGAATGTGAACCTCAATTGGACACGGAACCGCAATAAGGTACTGGAGCTCTACGGAGGAAGTACCAACCTGCAGATCAATCCGCTGGGCCTGCAGAGCGGACTGACCATAAATGCAACCTTAGGCCAGCCATATGGTACCATTCAGGGTAAGGATTGGACCTATGTTAAGGGAGAGAAACTGGTAGGGGATAATGGCCGCTATGTGCTGACTACGACCACGAACAATGTGATCGGAAACATAAACCCCGATTGGATCGGAGGTGTGTACAACTCGTTCCGTTATAAGAACCTTTCATTTGGATTTTTGATTGATATGCGGCAGGGCGGCGATGTGTTTTCATTGGATATGTATTATGGCCTTGCTACAGGAATCCTTCCTGAAACGGCTGGTCTTAATGATCTGGGAAATCCTTCACGCAGCCCGCTGGCCAGTGGCGGTGGTGTGATTATGCCGGGAGTGACTGCAGATGGAAAGCCGAATACCAAGCGTGTTGACAATATCTATGGTACGTTCGGTTACTCATATAACCCGCATGCTGCATTTGTCTATGACGCAAGCTATGTAAAGCTTCGCGAGATCAATCTCACCTATGCTTTGCCGCAAGCCATCGTTTCAAGGATACGGGCATTTAAAGGAATTGAACTAAGTGTTATTGGCCGCAACTTATGGATCATTCATAAGAACCTTCCTTATGCGGATCCTGAGGAGAATATCACGTCAGGTAACATTCAGGGCTATCAAAGTGGAGCGTATCCCACAACCCGGACATTAGGTGTGAATCTGAAATTAAAATTTTAATCCATGAACATTAAACAAACGATTTATATAGGAGCATTTTTAGCCACGGGCTTGCTCTCTTGTACAAAAAACATAGCGGACCTTAATACAGAAACAAAGGCTGCTTCACAGGTCCCGGCAGGAACACTCTTTGCGAATGCGGTTCGAACGCTTAGCGATGAGCTTACAACACCTAATGTGAACCGGAATGTATTCCGGCTGGTATTGCATCATTGGGCAACGACCACCTATCAGGATGAACCGAATTATGATTTCTCCACGCGTGCGATCCCGCAAACCTGGTGGCGTACGATGTACCGTGATATTCTCATCGATCTCCAGGAGGCTAAGCGCCTGATTGGTTTGGATGCTTCGCTGTCTGACGGAGTAAGGAAAAACCAGGCAGCGCTGGTCGACCTGATGCAGGTGTATACATATAGTATTCTGGTAAATACATTTGGAGACGTTCCCTATTCGGAAGCATTGGACTATAATCAGCTCTTTCCGAAATATGATGATGCCCAGACTATTTATAATGATTTGATTAAGCGACTGGAAGCGGATCTGGTTGATTTGAATGCAGGCTCTGCAGCCTTTCCGGCTGCAGCGGATTTTGTTTATAACGGAGATACCAATAAATGGATCCGATGGGCCAATACATTGAAGATCAGATTGGCTATGACATTGGCTGATGTGGATCCTACAAAAGCAAAAGCGATGGTGGAAGCAGCAGATCTCAAGGCTTTCACATCTGCTGCGGACAATGCCTTGGTTAAGTATTTTCCAAACTCTCCAAACAATAATCCGATCTGGTCAGACCTTATTCAAAGCAAACGCCAGGACTTTGTGGCAGGTAAGGCGTTGGTCGATGCCTTGCAGGCACGTAATGATCCTCGGATGATGCAATTTTTTAAGCCCAATGACGCTGGTCAGTATGTAGGGGGAATTGTTGGAGCGAACAATACCTACACCTTATTTGCACGCCCTGGTACAAAACTGGAAGACCCGTCTCTGCCTGGTGTATTACTTTCTTATGATGAATTGGAATTCTACAGGGCAGAAGCAATAGAGAGAGGATTCGCAATAGCAGGAACGGCAGCGGAACATTATGACAATGCTGTCCGGGCTTCTATAATATATTGGGGAGGAAGCGATGCTCAAGCTACAGCCTATCTCGCCCAGCCATCGGTGGCTTATGCAACAGCACCGGGAACCTATAAAGAGAAGATCGGCGTGCAAAAATGGATCGCTTTATACAACCGTGCATATGAAGGGTGGACGGAGTACCGACGCCTGGATGCGCCGGCGCTTCCTGCACCCGCCGCCGCTAAATCAGGATTTCCCAACAGGTTCCCTTATCCAGGTAATGAGCAAACATTGAACAAGGAGAACTACACAACCGCTGCAGCTAAAATGGGTGGTGACAAAGTAGAAACGAAGCTATTCTGGGATAAATTCTGACAGGCTATCCTCTCTTATTGAATGAAAAAGCTACTCTTCCGGGGTAGCTTTTTCATTCAATAAATACTAGCTTTACGTGCAAATTATATCCCGTACGCGGTCTTCAGTGCGCACTCATCACAGGAACACTGCCGTCATTACGTCTATTGTTTACGATACGGGGATGATCTCGTTTCTGGAAAAGATGAGAAATCGGAATTTTTTCTTCTTCAGGAAGTAAAGCTACCGGTGTGGTATCCAGGTAAAATTACATATTGGTAAAGGATTACGTTCTTGTGAATCCTGTAATCCCGTTATGGGGTAAGGATTGCTTTCAGTAATTGAAGAATGTAGCCTATGGGGTTGAAATATCTATAGTAGTACATTGTATCTTAAAAGGACGTAGAGGGTGTCAGATAATTGGCGCTCTCATTGCTTCAGACCAGTATAGATTGGTTAGCCGATACTTGTATGCTTGGGTAAAACCCATGCTAAATAGGAACGATTGAAAATCAGCATCAAAGCTTTTTTTTAAAGTAGATCATATCAACCAGTTGCTTTCCTTGCTCATAAATGGGATAATCGTAGTGATCCGGAAAAAAATTACGAAGACGATGAGAATACTGAAAGCCGAAGTGGGTATAAAAGGAAGCGGCTGCGGAATGATCACCGGTGCCTACATACATGACATTGAAAAGCCCTTTATAATGTTGTAGGATAAAACTGAGAAGATGTTTACCATACCCCTTGCCCTGAAAAGCTTCATAAGTTGCTATGTTCTTAAGCTCACAGAACCCGGAGCCTTCATTGGTAACAACGCAAATGCTCTTCAGCCCATCATCAAATAATCCGAACATTTCACCCTTTTCAAGGTATCGATCGATCATATGCTCCTGTTCGTCCGCAAGAAGTAGCAGATCCAGGAATTGTTTTTTATCGTTTTCGATTTTCTGAATGAACATGATATAGGAATCAAAGCGAATCGGACAGGCTATTTTGCAAATTTAAGTAGGTAAGGTTGTTGGCTCTGGGTGAGCATAAGTAAAACGATTGTGGTAGCGGTTACCGCAAGCGGACTACTTTCTTAAGGATGGTAGTACGCCGGATGGCACGTACGGCATCCATGGATCTTTGTCCGGGTCCTTCCAGCAGCAGATAAAGGCAGGTGAGAAGTTGAGCATAGTCAGAACGGATCTCATGGAGTACAGCCCAGAATCCTGCCTGGGGAGGAGCGGGAGGTAAGGGAAGAGGGCTGGTTCCGAGATATAAAGAGATTTTGGTGGAAAGTATGGCAATGATCATTTCTATAATGAAATACATAGATATAAAGCGTGTAAGCAATCCAAGTAGCAACAAAATTCCACCGGCAATTTCTGTAACGGCTACAAAATGGGCCAGAACTTCTGGCATGGGGAAGCCAAGCTTGATAAACCTCCCCACGCCCTGATTCGGATAGACAAATTTCAGAAGGCCTTCCCAAAAGAAGACACCTCCTGCAAGAAGTCGAAGAAGTAAAATAGCGGACCCTCCTTCTTTCGGAGGGAAAGTAAACCAATGGATGATCTTTTTCATATAAATAGTTTGGCTGACAGGCAATTAAAAGCCAAAGGGAAACATCTTGAAGAAAGCCACCGAATTTTTTACACGAGTAATATTATTTTCTTGATAAGATGTGGGATAGGTGAGTTTGATCAAGAATTTTTAGACCTTCATGTAAAAGAATAGCACTGTTGCAAGCCAGATACTACTTTGCAGTAGAAAGGTATATATGAAAAAATGGGGTATACATATGATGTTGTGGGCCGGACTTTATTTGTTCTGGGTCATGGTATTTCAGAATAGATCCTTTGCCTTGGCTCAAACCGCTACTATAGAGTTTTGTTATCTGTTATTTATCGCCGGGAACTTCTATTTCAATGTGTCTTTCGCAATTCCGCGTTTTCTTAATAAAGGGCGTTACTTCCAGTATGCATTATTATTCGTGGCTGGAATTGCAATGGCAGCAATGCTGCGGGTGCCGCTGGCTATGTTTATGAATGAAAGTTTTTTCCGCGTGGGCAAATCCCAGCCTTCTGCAGCAGCACTTTTTTTAGCGTCTTTCTTAAATATTGCAATCTGGACAACACTGGTTGTTGCAGCTAAAGTAGCTCTTGATAGGTTTCGGATGCAGCAATATATGGAAGAGATCAGAAAGGAAAAGTCCAAAACAGAGTTGGATTTTTTAAATGCGCAGCTGAATCCCCATTTCCTTTTTAACTCTATTCATTCAATCTATGGATCTATTGATAAAAACAATCAGACCGCCCGGAATATGTTGCTGACCTTTTCGGATATGTTGAGATATCAGTTATATGACTGCAGCAGTGAAGTAATTGATTTAAACAGTGAATTGCAGTATATCCAAAGCTATATTACCCTTCAGAGGGCACGTAAGGAAGAGGACCTGATTGTCGATTTTCGGATAGATAATAATGTCAGAGGTCTTAAAGTGGCCCCGCTGCTTTTTATTTGTTTTATTGAAAATGCGTTTAAGTATGTGGGAGTTACGGCAAAGGGAGAGCATCGTGTGGAGCTGTCATTCTACAGGAAGAAGGACCTTCTTTCGTTTACCTGTATGAATACGAAAGATCCGATTCCGGTTGTAAATCTCGAGCATAGGGGAATAGGAATAGATAATGCGCGACGCAGATTAAAATTACACTATCCGGATTCCCATGTTCTGGATATATCGCAGGACGAAGAGCACTATTTCGTAAATCTCAAAATCAAAATGGATGAGGTGGAAATGTCTGATTATTGATGACGAGCCTGTGGCCAGAAAGATTTTGCAGGAATTTGTCGAAGATGTTCCTTTTCTGGAGCTTTCCGGCATGGCTGAAAACCCGGTCAGGGCTGGGTTGCTGCTGCATGAATCTCCGGTTGATCTGATGTTTCTGGATATCAATATGCCAAAGATGAACGGCCTCCAGTTTTTAAAGACATCAGCATCATTGCCTTTGGCCATTATGACAACTGCTTACAGTGACTATGCTTTAGAGGGATTCGATCTGAATGTATTGGACTACCTGGTAAAACCGTTTTCATTTGAACGTTTTCTGAAAGCCTGTAACAAGGCTGATGCCTTTCTTCAACTGAAGCATAAAACGAATGCTCCTTTGGATGCGGCAGGTTATTTTTTCGTAAAATGCGATGGGGTAATCGAGAAGATCATGTATAAGGAACTGATTTGGGTGGAGGCCAGGCAAAACTATATCGTTCTGCATACCGAATCTCGTAGCCTGATCGTCTATCTGACGCTGAAAGGTATTTCAGATGAGCTGCCGGAAACACAGTTTCTCAAAGTCCATAAATCGGTAATTGTAAATATAGAGAAGATCAAAAGTTTGGAAGGGAATACCATTAATCTGGGATCCGCCTCCGTGCTGATCAGTCAGAATTTATATCCTTCTGTAATGAAAGCCATTCTGAAGGACCGTATGATAAAGAGATAAATCTTCCAAAATTTTTTGCATGTGTATTCAGATGCGGTAAAGAGAGCACCATACAGAAGGGCTGTAAACTTAACAGGGATTATTTTGCCTGCTGAGAAGGAAGGAGGTCAGTAATAGGTGTAGTAGGTTGAAGTGGGAAAGCGCTGCCCTTTGTTGGGGCCGGAAAGATATTCCAGGGTCCCTTCTTTGGCAATGGGAGTTTTATCCAAATTATAGGTATAGGTATAGTCAAGTGTATAAAGACTATCACCATTGGCAATAAGCAATTCTTTCCTGGCATTGTTTTTTTGCAGCCGGAAACCCTGTAAAAGGAAAAGATGATCATGAAAGCCATCATGAGTAAGGGTGAAATCATCTACATTGATCTTGTCGTCATAACCTTCGAAAGTTCGGACGGATGTATAGTCGGTTGATCCTCCAATGGATGGTCTATGCTCGGTTATTGTCTTCAGATTGCCATCGGCATAAAATGTAAATTGGAGTGTGCGGTCTGTTATATAATCACCCGAAACGGACTTTTGCTCCCAACGGATCGCTTCAGGCTGACTGCCGCTATAGGTGAAAATTACCTGGCGGTAACGGATATTGAAGCGATTGATAAAACCGATATTAGTAAGCTTACCGGTTCCGTCATAGTTGTAGCGTAGGGTATCATTTACGCTGAACGCAGTATTACGCATCTCCTGAATCCTTCTTCCGGAATAGAGAATGGTATAATTGGTAAAACCGGAGGCAAAGTCTGCGGTAATAGCAAGACTGTCTCTATTATATTCAAAATGATAAAAGGGACATGGCAAACCGGGTAGGGTAATATCTTTCAATAAGATGGGTTTGGTGATAGGGACGTTTTCAGGCTCCGGTTGCCTGTCTTTTTTACAGGAAAAGAGTAGAAGTGTGGCGATGGAGGCGAATAACCTGCTGGGCAATGAC
This sequence comes from Flavisolibacter sp., assembly GCA_036263415.1. Classification (GTDB taxonomy): domain Bacteria; phylum Bacteroidota; class Bacteroidia; order Chitinophagales; family Chitinophagaceae; genus Flavisolibacter. Next base: position 866 of record DATAHC010000256.1, on the reverse strand, counting down.
ATAAGAAAAGTATAAAAGGTAAGCTAGGATTGTTTGCTTTAAGAATCCTGCACCAGGAATACGTATAGGTTATTTTTTTGGCTGCTTCACGTTTTGGGATGTAGCACTGTTTGGTGGTACTTTAACAACCAGTTAACGCATAGGCATAAGGGAGAGTATGGCTTCTAGATTCCCTATAAATTTTGCTTACGATCATGGGATACTAAAATCCACAGCGTTTATCAAGAAGTTCCCTTAATTGGTGTAATTCATTTTACCATCAGGTTAGTCTGTAGTTGCTTTAACTCCAATTAAAACTTAAATAGAGCAATATGAATAACGGGAAACTCTTGCCTGAAGATTTGAATGACGACGGAATTGATCGGAAACACTTTATCAAATGTATGGCCTGGGCAGGTACAGGTGTACTTTGGATGATGAGTGGAGGTGTGATGAAGGCATATGGAATGAGTCAGATGATCGATAAAAACTCGGGCAGTTTGAAAAAGGGAATAGCCATACCGAAAGGTGATTTTGGATTTGTACAGATCAGTGATAGTCACATAGGCTTTAAAAAGCCAGCGAATATGGATGTACTGGGAACACTCAATGCAGCTATCTCTAAGATCAATGCGATGCCGGTGCATCCCTCTTTTGTGCTGCATACAGGAGATCTAACGCATTTGGCGCAGCCGGAAGAGTTTGATATACTCGACCATTCACTAAAGGCCGTAAGTACGGAAAAGATTTTCTATGTGCCGGGAGAGCATGATGTTCTGAATGGGAATACAAAGGCTTATTTGGATCGGTATGGGAAAGAAACACGGGGCGACGGATGGTATAGCTTTGATTACAAAGGTGTGCATTTTGTCGGACTGGTAAATGTG
>DATAHC010000255.1:0-3526 GCA_036263415.1 Flavisolibacter sp. | reverse complement strand
CTTTAGTTTTTTGCGGGCCAGCCGGGGATTCCAGGATTCATGCAAAACATCTCCCGACCAGTCATAAATTTCTTCCAGGGGCTCCTCTACCATCTTAACGCCACAACTGTATAAGTTCAGAAATAGTCCGCCCGCAAACTCGAGGTGCAGCCGGGGCACGGCATCCTTTTCAGAATTGATATAATACGTGCCGAACATTAAAAAATGAATCCGTATGGTGAAGGTATCGAAGCAGAGCAGCAAGTGCTTACCCCAGGTCTTCATATCCAGGATCTTCTTACCAACCATGCGTTCCTTATCGATCTTGGTATTGCCGGCGGCGAGCACTACTTTCTTTCCTTTGAACAGGAGCAATTCTTCGCGGAATAATATTAAGGATGGCCCTTCAGGCATACTCGTTTTTAAGAATGCTGTTTCAAAATCCAAGCCATGTGAATCCGGATAGCTACATACACCGGATGACATACGTAACCACTCCCCAGCAACGAAAGACCGAAGGGTCCAGCTCTATAGTAGCCAGTTTATGGCCTATGGCATTCAAACGAACCTTATGCGGCTGCAATTCCAGTTTGCGGATCAGCATCTCACCATCCACCACAGCAATCACGATCTTATTATTACGAGGCTCCAGTGAACGATCCACGATCACCACATCGCCCTTCTGAATACCCGCTCCGGACATGGCATCACTATTCACCCGCAAAAAAAAGGTCGCAGGCCTGTTCTTTACCAGCTGTTCATTCAGGTCTATTCCTTTTTCCTCATAGGGATCACCCTGCCTATCAAATCCCTTCCTGTCCGGGTCCTGCAGCTCCCAGGTTGGCTGTTGAGCGAAGGCCTGACCACCAGCGTAAAAAATATTCTTATCCATAACCGTAGAGTTAACTAAATTATTTAGTAAATTTATACTAAATAAATTAGAGCCGTCCTACATGATATCCACATTACCGAATCTTTCCTCCTTGAGCATAGACGATGAATTATGGGAGTACCTGCTGGTACTTCATCCTGATCCCCTGGTCTGCAGCCAGATCCGGGAAGAGAAAGATCAATTTGAAAAACGATTTGAGCATAACGCCTTTGCCTCTGCTCAGCCCCGCATCACACTGGCTAATTTCCTGGCGAAAGAAGCTATGGAAGGAACCCTGAACCGATGGATCTTCAACATCTGCAAGCTGCAGGCACCCTTTGACGTACATATCAATAATTACAGCAGTATTCCACCGCATACCATCTATCTGCGCATTCAGGATCCGGCACCTTTTCAGCAACTGGCGAATCAGCTCCAGATCATCGACAGTTTCATTCAATCAAATGACTGCCCGCCTCTGATACTGATCAGCCGGCCTTTCCTGGCCCTTGCACAGCGGCTGCCGGAACCTATTTATCAGGAAGCCATAAAGGAATACGCACAGAAGCATTTTACGGCTTCTTTCAGAGCCGACAAGCTGACCTTACTGAAAAGACAGCATGAGTCCGCCCCTTGCCAGCTGGTAGACTCCTTTGGCCTCACCTCCACCTATGCGAATTAATTGCTTTGTTGTTTTTGTTGTTGCCCAATAAAAGCCTCCTGCATTCCTGCAAGGAGGCTTTACTTTATCAGAAGTTTCTGTCATGATGGGTAAACTGCCCTGTAGTAGCATGCTTACCTTCTCCCAATTCTTCCAGCATTTTTTTATTGAATGCTTCCAGGTCTTTAGGGCTTCGACTGGTAACCAGGCCATTGTCGACCACCACTTCTCTATCTTCCCAGCTGACCCCTGCATTCATCAGATCGGTTTTGAGGGAAGGATAGGAGGTCATGCTTCTACCATCCAGCATGCCCGTTTCAATCAATAACTGCGGCCCATGACAAATCGCTGCCAAAGGCTTCCCCTGCTCCAGGAAGTGCTGAGCGAAAGCAACAGCTTCCTTATTTTGCCGCAGCGTATCCGGGTTCATCACGCCCCCGGGCAGCAGCAGCATATCATACTCTTCGGGCCTTGCATCACTGAGGCTTTTATCTACAGGCACTTCAATACTCCAATGGTCATGATCCCATGCTTTAACCATATCCTTCTGTGGAGAAATGACCTCTACGATGACACCCGCCTGCTCCAGGGCATTCATGGGGCTGGTTAACTCTACCTCTTCAAAACCATTCTCGGTGAGGATGGCTGCTTTTTTACCTTTTACATCTCTTGCCATAACAATAGAATTTTAATATGTACAGCCGAAAGGAAACAAAAACTAAACCACCGACCGACTGTTTAATCAATTCAATTGTTCCGTATTTTCAACGCGAACAATTTATTATGCGATTACCAGCTCATTATTCCATACCGGTTTTTGTTCTCAGCTCCCTCCTCTTCATGTATTGCAATAAGAATCCTTATGCCGCTACCAACAAATCCTATAAAAAGCAGGCGAAGGCTTACTCTAAAGTGATTCGTCAGGCGCCCCTTCCGGACTCCCTGGTTACGGGTTCGTGGGTAGGTACCACGAACTTCAATATGCGGAAGCCGAATTTCGTGATCATTCACCATACGGCACAGAACAGCTGCGATCAGACCCTGAAGACCTTTACCTTACCCCGCACGCAGGTGAGCGCCCATTACGTGATCTGCAAGGACGGCACGATTCACCACATGCTGAATGATTACCTGCGGGCCTGGCATGGCGGGGTGGCCAAATGGGGCAACAATACCGACATCAACTCCTCTTCCATTGGGATCGAGATCGACAACAACGGATTTGAGCCTTTTACCGATCAGCAGATCACCAACCTGATCCAGCTGCTGACTAACTTAAAAAAGGCGTACGGAATTCCGCAGGCAAACTTTATTGGCCATGCTGACATTGCCCCCACCCGTAAAAATGACCCCAATGTGAACTTTCCCTGGAAAGTATTGTCTGAAAAAGGCTTTGGACTGTGGTGGAGCGATACTACCGGAGTGACCGTTCCGGCAGACTTCAATAACCTTCAGGCACTGCGCATCATTGGCTATGATATTAAAGATTCTACGGCCGTGATCAGGACCTTTAAGCGAAAATTTGAACAGATCGATAAAGATTCGCTCTTAAATGATAAAGATAGGAAAATCCTTTATACGTTGTATCGTAAATATGAGTGATCTATCCTTTGAATCGTAATTCTACCTGCCTTCCATAGCGCTCCTTCCCTTGCAGGGCCGGAATAATATTTGTACCTTACCTCTGAAAACTTAATGATCGCCTATGAAATCTTTTCTACTTATTAGCCTGTTCATTGTAAGCGCTACCTGCAGCCGGGCACAGGATGCCCAGGTCAATACCTTACCGTCAGGTAAGTACGAAACCATCATCAAAAGCAGCCAGAACAAATGGGAAAAAGGGGATATTGTTTTGCTGGATAACAATAAGTACCGGATTTCAAGTACTACTGAAACTGGAGAGTACCGGTTCAGCAGCACGGCGCAGCGGGTCTTTTTTACCTCCGGCCCCTTAAAAGGCATCTTTGCAAAAACCCAGATGAACAATAGTGTACCGGTCATTTACATTCCCCAGG
>DATAHC010000254.1:0-3575 GCA_036263415.1 Flavisolibacter sp. | reverse complement strand
GATAAAGGAGCTGATCATTCCACCCTCGTCCGTTTTCAGGATGCCGAATTCGGAAGCCTCCTTCTCTGAAACCGGTATGGTTGCGACGGTGATGTCGGCACCTTTCTCCTTATGATTATTCAGCATTTCCTGAAAATCGATCTGGTAGAGCTGATCTCCGGAAAGGATCAAGATATATTCGCTGTCAAACGGAGCAATATGCCGTAAACCCTGGCGCACCGCATCGGCCGTACCCTGAAACCAGGTAGGGTTGTCGGGGGTTTGTTCAGCCGCCAATATGTCTACGAAGGCCGAACTGAAGGCACTGAAATGGTAGGTGTTTTTGATGTGCCTGTTCAGGGATGCGGAATTGTACATAGTGAGTACAAACATCCTGGTGATGCCTGAGTTGAGGCAATTGGAGATGGGAATATCGACCAGCCGGTACTTACCGGCGATCGGAACGGCCGGCTTTGACCGGCTGGCTGTAAGTGGATATAATCTGGTCCCTGCTCCCCCGCCTAAAATTACCGATAACATTTGCTTGCTCATAGTTCGTCAATTGATGATGTAATGCGATCAGAAAAATTATGCCATAAGCAATCGTACTTTATGTATTCATACAGCATGTTCTTCGCAACCGGCCATTACGGATGTATAATTATTGTTTACAGTTCACCTTTGCGTTTCCCGAAGGGAAGGATTGTCTGCCTGAAATTATTCAATACCTCTCAATGATTCATAAAGACGGATATAATCTTTTGCTGAAGCATCCCACGAGTGGTCAATATGCATCATATAGCTCCGCATCCAGTTATACAGATCCCTTTTATTCTGGTAAAGATCAATGGCTCTTCCGACAGAATATGTAATATCATTGACATCGGCATTGTTAAAACGGATGCCGTATCCCTGCCAGTCGCCGAAATCCCTGACAGTATCTTTCAGTCCCCCCGTGCTGCGCACCATGGGAACCGTACCATAGCGGAGGGCGTACATCTGATTCAGTCCGCAGGGCTCTACCCTGCTGGGCATGAGCAGAAAGTCGGCCCCGGCATACATCAGGTGACTGAGCGATTCATTGTAACCAATATAGGTATTGACATATCCACTGAATTGATTCCTGACTTCTTCCAGGCGGTTTTCAACGGCGGTGTCGCCAGAACCCAGGATCAGGAAATTTGCATTTCCGTGGTGATGGTAAATGGAATTACGGATCGCATCGGGCAGTACATCAGCAGCCTTTTCTCCCACCAGCCTGCCAATAAAGGTGATCAGGGGCTTATCCACGTCCAGACCGAACATGGAGCAAAGCTCTTTTTTATTTTTACGCTTACCTTCCTTTACCTCATGATCGTCATAGTTTTTTATGATGAGGTTATCCTTGCTGGGGTCCCAGACATCATCATCTATCCCGTTCAAAATGCCAAGGCTCTTGCCCTGCTCGTACTGCATCAGGTTCTCCACCCCATTAGCGGCATACCGTAGTTCATCGAGGTAGCTTGGGCTTACGGTGGTCACCTTCCAGGCGCATTTGACGGCACTGGCAAGTGGGTTAATAGCATTATTCCAGTCGAGCAGTCCCCATTTATAGCTATCATAGGGTGGCAGCAGGTGATTCTTTTCCCACCCGATCTGGCCCTGGTATTGTGCATTGTGAATGGTAAAAACGGTAGGGATATTAGCCAGGTGGTTGAATTGATAGCAATAGCGGATCATAAAGGGGATCAACCCCGTATGGTGGTCATGGGTATGAATGATATCGGGCTGGTGCTGCCATTTGCTGATCCAGTCGCATACGGCTACCTGAAAGGCCAGGAACCGTTCGGTGTCATCATCATATCCATAGACTTTTTCCCTGTCCAGAAGCCCGTTGATATCCACAAGGAAAAGGTCGAAGCCCAGCTTATTCGTTTTTTCCTTGATCACCGCATATTTGAACCAGTGCTGCCCGATCTGTTGTCCTCCTTCATGGACCAGTTCCCATTCATTCTGATAAAGAAACTTGGTCCGGTACATAGGCATGACCACTTTGGCGGTATGTCCCAGTTCTGTCTGATATTTAGGGAGCGCTCCCGCCACATCACCCAATCCGCCTGCCTTTGCTACAGGATAACATTCTGCTGCTACATGAATAATTTCCATACAATGCTGTTCAACCAGTATTCAAATTAATAAGATTTTGAATGCGGCTCCCAAATATTTGCCGGGCATTACAACCGTGTATTTTTCAACACTCCTAATGATAACAATCAATTCATAGAACATTTTGTTTATTTTGGGACATTATTTGTAAATCCAACAACACAGCTTATGGCGACTTCAGCAGGACCGATCCGATCTAATGCAATGCCCGTCAATAAAGGTGCTCAGATACCTACTAACTATGGTGCATTGACTACTTTGATATCGGTATTCTTCTTTTGGGGATTCATTGCAGCCGTTAATAGTATTTTCATTCCTTTCTGCAAACACTATTTTAATCTTGACCAGTTTCAGAGCCAACTTGTTGACTTTGCCTTTTATACCGCCTATTATATAGGCGCTCTGGGTTTATTTATGTATGGAGCTTTTGGCGGGAATGACCTGGTAGCAAAATGGGGGTATAAAAAAAGCATCGTTTATGGATTACTATTCTCAGCACTTGGCGCAGTAGCCATGATCATTGCTGTAAATGCCGGTACATTTCCCGGAATGCTTGTCGGTCTTTTTATTGTAGCGCTGGGTTTTTCCTTACAACAAACAGCGGCACAACCGTTTGCCATATCTCTTGGAGACCCATCAACAGGTACCGGGCGCGTTAATCTTGGAGGCGGCATCAATTCATTTGGTACCATGATCGGACCTTTAGTTGTGGCTTTGGCCCTTTTTGGTACAACAGCCGCTTTAACTGATACGCAGATCCAATCCCTGGGTCTGAACAAGGTTATTGTACTCTATTCCGGAGTTGGTATTCTCTTCATTGCCGCTGCCGCCTTATTTTATTTTTCTAAAAAGGTGCCCTCGGGCGTTTCAACTGAAAAGACTGAAAAAGCTAATAAAGCATTGACTACTCTTCTGATCATGTCTGGTTTGCTGATCGTGATGTTTGTACCTGTTTTCAGCAGTTATAAAGTTGATCCGGCTACCTTATCGGACATTGAAAAGCATGATCTTGAAACATACCGCATGAAATGGCTTTTGGGTGCCCTAGCCGTTGTGGTATTAAGTCTTTTGATTGCCAATATGAGAGCCCAAAAAAATCCTGAAGGATGGGGTGCTATGAAATACCCGCAACTGGTATTGGGCATGATCGCCATTTTTGTTTACGTGGGCGTTGAGGTTACTACCGTAAGTAATTTAGGTGAACTACTGAAGCAGCCAGATTTTGGCGGCTTACAGTCCTCACAGGTAGCTCCTTATGTTACGATGTATTGGGGTGGGCTTATGATCGGAAGATGGACCGGGTCCATTGCGGCGTTTGACCTGAAAGGGTCGCTCAAGCAGATACTAATGACAATTGTACCGTTAGTGGCTTTTGGCATTGTACTTACCGTGATTTATTTACTTGGATATAGTATTGCTCCTCTTCTCTTATTCATTGCCTGTGTGGCCAT
>DATAHC010000253.1:0-3682 GCA_036263415.1 Flavisolibacter sp. | reverse complement strand
CAGCGGCTTTGGATCTTCGGCTACCTGCCTGGCAAAGGAGTACCCGATATTGCCTACCAACGCGCAATCCAGATCCGCCTGCCGGCAGATATGATAGATCAGCGATGTCGTCGTTGATTTACCATTGCTTCCCGTGATGGCGATGATCTTACTATTTCCTTTATGGCGATAGGCCAGCTCTACTTCACTGATGATGGCGATACCCCGCTCCCGGATCTTTTTCACCCAAGGGTTCTTATCCGGGATGCCCGGGCTTTTCACCACCTCCTGAGCCTCCAACAGCCTGGCTTCGTCAATTGCCTTTTCCAGAAACGGCACCTCCGCCTTTTCCAGTTCCTTACGATAAACTTCCTTCAAAGAGCTTTCATCCATCAGCATCACATCATACCCCATCTTCTTTCCCAGCAAGGCTGCGCCTGTGCCGCTTTCACCACCGCCGAGTATGACGAGTTTTTTATTCATAGTTGTTTTCCGTACGGAAAAAATGGTTCTTCATCTGAATTGCATTGGTTGTGCACCACAATACCGTATGGACCTCTGGCTTTTCATAGTCCTCCGTAGGTGGTTTTTCAACTTGTCTCTTTACCTGATCTTCAGCGTCACGATCGACAACACAAAACACAATATGGTTACGATCCAAAACCGGGTTACGATCTTGGCTTCGTGATAGCCTAATTTCTGGTAATGGTGATGAAGAGGACTCATCAAAAAGATGCGTCTTCCTTCTCCGTACTTCTTTTTAGTATACTTGAAATAGGATACCTGCATCATAACACTGATATTCTCTATCAGGAAAACACCACATATGATGGGTATCAATAATTCTTTATGAACAATAATTGCCAGTGCCGCGATCAGGCCACCGAGCGTAAGGCTTCCCGTATCGCCCATGAATACCTGAGCCGGATAGGCATTGTACCAGAGGAATCCAACACAGCCACCGATCATGGCGCCGATGAAAATGGACAGCTCTCCCAGGTTCGGGATATACATAATATTCAGGTAATCGGCAAAAAGGAGGCTACCACTAGCGTAAGCGAAGATGCCCAGACAGGCACTGATAATAGCCGAAGTGCCCGTTGCCAACCCATCCAGGCCATCCGTAATATTTGAACCGTTGGATACTGCGGTTACAATGAAGATCACTACCAGTATATACAGGATCCAGGTATAATCCCTCCAGGAAGTTGGAAGCAATCTTGAATAATTGAACTCATGTCCCTTTACAAACGGAATGGTGGTAACAAAGGATTTTGCCTCCACAAAGAACCGGTCTTTCCCGTTGATAGCACGCTTGATCACCGTTGAATCATTCGCTGCCGGTGTGCCCTGGTACTCTCTCCAGATCTTTACATTCGGATTAAAATACAAAGTAGCCCCTACTACGATTCCCAGCATTACCTGTCCGAAGATCTTGAACCTTCCGGCCAGACCGTCACTATCGCTTTTTTTGTAATTCGCCCCCAGCTGCTGCGCTCTTTTCTTAGCACGCAATTTCAGGTAATCGTCGATAAAGCCAATAGCCCCAAGCCAGACCGTACAGAAGATCATCAGCCTGATGTACACTTTATGGAGATCAGCCAGTAATAAGGTTGGAATCAAAATCGCCAGAATGATGATGAGTCCACCCATCGTCGGCGTACCCTTCTTCTGCTGCTCGCCTGCCAGACCCAGGTCGCGAACCGATTCACCGATCTGCTTTTTCTTGAGATAATTGATCAGCTTCTTTCCGAAGATAGTGGTGATAAGAAGCGACAGGATCACTGCCAGTAACACCCGGAAGGTGATAAAGCGAAACAATTCACTTCCCGGGAAGCGAATGCCTTCATCTCTTAACCATTCGAACAAGTGAAACAGCATACTTTTTTCTTTGTCTTTATTATTTACCTAACAGCTCAAACATTTCCTGTAATACTTCCTTATCATCAAAATGTTGCTTAACTCCTTTTATATCCTGATACTTTTCATGCCCTTTGCCGGCAATCAGTAAAATATCTTCCGGTCCTGCCATGCTCACTGCATTCTTGATGGCCTGTCTTCTGTCAGCTATGGCTACATACTTCCGGCGGGCCGCAAAACTCAGGGTAGCCTCCATATCCTTCAATATCTCTTCCGGGTTTTCACTCCTGGGATTGTCGCTGGTGAAAATCACCTTATCACTATGCTCGCATGCCACCTCTCCCATCACAGGTCGCTTGGTCTTATCCCTGTCTCCGCCGCAACCGACCACGGTAATGATCTGCTCATGTCCCTGTTTCAGTCTTTTAATAGTTGTAAGCACATTCACCAGTGCGTCCGGCGTATGTGCATAGTCCACTATGCCGATCAGGCGATCCTTGGGCGATATGATATAATCGAAACGTCCTTCCGCTCCTGTGGTATTACTCAGGCATTGCAGCACTTCAGCCTTATCCTCGCCCAGCGAAACGGCTGCGCCATAAACTGCCAGCAGGTTATACGCATTGAATTCGCCTATCAGACGGAAGTGTACCTCCTGATCGTTCACAGACATAACGAGGCCGGTGAGGCTATTTTCCAGGATCTTTCCTTTAAAATCCGCCAGCGTCCTCAGGCTGTAGGTCAGCTTCCGGGCGTTGGTATTCTGCAGCATGACCATACCTCTTTTATCATCGAGGTTGGTAATAGCAAAAGCAGAGGAAGGCAGGCCGTCGAAGAACGCCTTCTTTGCCTTAATATATTCATCAAAGGTTTTATGGTAATCCAGGTGATCGTGGGTGATATTGCTAAACAATCCCCCGGTGAACTGCAAACCGGCGATTCTTTTCTGATGGATGGCGTGAGAACTTACTTCCATGAAGGCATATTGACATCCTTCATCGGCCATCTGCTTCAATAAGCCATTCAGACTCACCGGATCGGGCGTTGTATGCGTAGAAGGAATGATCCGTCCATCAATGATATTCTCCACGGTAGAGATCAACCCGACCTTATAACCCAGGCAGGAGAACAGCTTGTACAACAAGGTTGCTATCGTCGTTTTTCCATTGGTGCCGGTTACCCCTACCAGCTTCAGGCGCTGTGTAGGCTGTCCGTTGAAATTATGCGCACTGTAACCCGCTGCTTCCGCACTATCGGAGGTTTGGATATAGGTAACTCCTTCCTGTATTTCAGCCGGCATCGTTTCACAAACAATGGCAGCTGCTCCCATAGCGACGGCTTTCGCAATAAACTGATGGCCATCCACCGCAACGCCTTTCACGGCAACAAAAAGACTACCCTTTTTTACCTGGCGCGAATCAATCTGCACATCGGTAATATCCACGTCCATACTACCGGTGCGGGCCGTGATGTGTACCTGATATAATATGTCGCTCAGCTTTTTCACTAATTCAATAAAAGGGTTACTGTTTGGTTTTTACTAATTGTTGCTCCCGGGGTAATATCCTGCGCCACCACTTTCCCTTTACCTCTTACCACTACTTTTATATTACGGTTCTCCAGCTCGTATAAAGCATCCTTCAGCGTCATTTGCTTCAGATCCGGCATGGTAGCCTTTGATACCGGAATGGACCGCATCACCGGCTTGTAGTCGGAATTGTACACCATACTCCAATTTGATTTGCCAACAGTGGAATCCACCATACGCACCGGCAGTTGCTGCATTACCTTACGGATATCGTTAGTGTAACCTGCATACGTGAATAAAGAACTATCAATGCGT
>DATAHC010000252.1:0-2880 GCA_036263415.1 Flavisolibacter sp. | reverse complement strand
ACCATTTTCATCTCTTCTTTCGTATAGCCATTATCCAGGAAAACATCGATCTGGGGTATTGCATTCAGATCAATGGAATACTTATAAGCCATCTCACCTTCCTTTCCCTGTCTTTCATTAAAAAGTTGGTCAACGGCTTTCTTACCCGTGCCTGTTACACTTTGATAGGTGGATACCACCACCCTTTTGATCCCGTATTTTTTATGGAGCGGCTGCAGGGCTACTACCATCTGAATCGTGGAGCAGTTGGGATTGGCAATGATCTTATCCTTTTCAGAAAGCACAGAAGCATTCACTTCCGGAACCACCAGAGGCTTGGAAGGGTCCATTCTCCAGGCGGATGAATTGTCGATAACGGTTATACCGGCAGCTGCGAACTTCGGAGCCCATTCCAGGGAAGTACTTCCCCCGGCTGAAAAGATAGCAATCGAAGGTTTTGCCAGGATAGCATCCTGCATACTGACAACCTTATAAGGCTTTCCCTTGAATTCGATCTCTTTACCAACAGACCGCTCCGAAGCAACGGGTATGATCTCTGAAACGGGAAAATTTCTTTCAGCCAGAACCTGGAGCATCTTTGTTCCTACCAGTCCTGTGGCGCCTACAACTGCTACTTTCATTTGTTTTTAATTATTAGTTATGGATTGACTACTTAGCGAACACATTCACCCTAAATAAAAAGCCTTCCGCTTCCGGAAGGCTCACATTTATTTTAGAACATACATAAACGCTATACACCTTCCTGATACAGAAACTGTTTCTTTGTGCGTTTAATATGTTTGGCGATCATCATCGGTTGCGAAAATAGAAGGATTTATTTTTATTGCCAAATAGATTACAAAAGGAACAGTGCCGCTGATCCATTTTTGTAAGATGCTCCGTATCATCATATGTGTATTTCTGTTTCTGTCGTTTCAGGCAGACGCCCAGCTTACGGAAGACTTTTCCGATGGCGATTTTGTCAAGGATCCTGTCTGGACGGCAACACCCGGTAGCTGGATCATCAATCCTTCCGGGCAATTGCAAAGTGCCAATGTAACGGCCGGCAGCACCTTCCAGATCACAACAGCCAACGAATTGGCTACAGAAACCGAGTGGGAGTTTTCCCTAGCCTTACTATTCAATACTTCTTCCGCAAATTATGTAGATGTTTTTCTGGTGGCTTCGGGAAGTGATCTGACCAGTTCAAAAACCACGGGCTATTTTGTACGGATCGGCAACACGCAGGATGAGGTCAGCCTGTACCGCAAAGATGCAGACGCACCGCCGGTAAGGCTGATCGATGGCGTGGACGGTACTACCAATAAATCCAGTAACACCCTGCGCATAAGAATTATAAGGGACGCCTCCGATATGTTTACCTTATATACTGACCCTACGGGTACGGGAAGCACCTTCCGTACAGAGGGACAAAAAGAGGATCATCTATATGCCCGTTCGCTCTTTTTTGGCTTCCTGGTAAAGCAAAGCACCAGCAGCTTTTTTCAGAAGCATTATATCAATTTGGTTACCATAGCTCCTTACAAGCCCGATCTCACACCGCCGGCACTGGTAGCAGCTACGGCAACCTCACTTCAAACACTGGATCTTCTCTTTTCAGAGCCTGTTGATCCCGCAACCGCTTTGGAAAAGGAACGCTATGAAGTGGATGGCGGTATCGGCAATCCTGCTGCCGTTACGCCAGACCCGGCCAATCAGGCGCTGCTACACCTGCAGTTTGGTGTACCCTTTCCTAATGGTGGTATGCAAAGCATCAACCTTTCCGGGATCAGCGATCTGGCAGGGAATCGCTCTGGTTTGCTGACCGCCTCGTTCCATTTCTATAAGCCTGTTCCATTCGATGTGATCATCGATGAGGTCCTGGCCGATCCGTCCCCGGCTGTGCAATTGCCGCTTGCGGAATGGATCGAGGTTAAGAACAGGAGCGGACATGATCTGGATCTGAAAGACTGGACGCTTAAAGCCGGAACTGCTACAAGCGGGAAGTTTCCGGCGTACCTGCTGAAAACAGACAGCTTCGTGATACTCTGCGCTTCGACAAACCTGCCGGCACTCCAGCGGTTTGGCAGTGTACTGGCGATCCCTTCTTTCCCTACATTGAATAATGAGGGTGAAGTGCTGGTCTTACAGACACCGGCCGGTGAACAGATGCACCGGGTCGGTTACCAGGCATCCTGGTACAACAGTGCGGCCAAACGGGAAGGTGGCTGGAGCCTGGAAATGATTGATACGGAGGCGCCTTGCCTGGATGCCAAAAACTGGATGGAAAGCAGCAATCCCAATGGCGGCACGCCCGGGCGGGTTAATTCAGTAAATAACCAGCCGGTCAGCCGGTTGCCTCCCGCTTTGAAAGAGATAACCCTGGTTACAGATACCAGCCTGCTGTTGCAGTTTGAGGAGCCTTTGGACAGCCTGTTTGCAGCTTCTGCAGACCACTATTCCTTAACCAATGGAATTACGGTAAGGTCTGTGCAGGTATCCGGGCCCTTATTCCTGGAGGTCCGGCTGCAACTGTCAGGGCCTCTTCAAAAGGGGCAGTCCTACACCTTACAATTTATGGCAGCTGACTGTAAAGGAAATTCCGGGGAGCAAAGTAAGATCCTGGGCGTTCCGGAAGTACCATTGAAACAGGACCTGGTCATTAATGAATTGCTGTTTGATCCGCCACCTTCCGGTTCCGATTATGTAGAGTTCTATAACAATAGCCATAAAGTTATTGAGTTAAAAGACCTAAAGATCGCCGGCCGCAGTGCGGGAGGCCGACTGCGTTCTGTACTGCCGGTCACCACGACTTCCAGGCTGCTGTTTCCCGGAGACTATATCGTGCTCACAGAAGATAAGGACGCACTGCAGAAGCAATATCTGGTAAAAGATCCGCGT
>DATAHC010000251.1:0-11705 GCA_036263415.1 Flavisolibacter sp. | reverse complement strand
ATGTCGTTTATCAGTATAGCGGTTACAAGAACAATGCTATTCCGAACATATTTATTGTCATTGAATTTGGCCTTATCAGTTATCTTTTCGGACTCATGATCCAATCCTGGAAAACAAAATTTTGGATCATATTCGGTGGCTATATTCTTTTCTTTATTGTCAATTCTATTTTCTGGCAATCGATACTGGTATATCAAAGCAATACCAGGACCCTGGAGTCGCTTATCTTTTTGGGATATGGCTTTTTGTACTTGAAACGACTAAAGAAAGGACTGTCGGTAAAGCAGCCGGTTTTTTACACCCCCTTCTGGATTGCAGTAGCTTTTATCATCTACTACGCCATGCTCTTGATCCTGTCTTCGATGGATTCGTATCTCTATAGTGTTTTAACGCTCGAAGGGAAGGCTGTATTCTGGATGATGAGAAGCTGCCTCGATATCATCAAATATGGCATATTGATGAAAGCCCTTCTGGTTTCAGGAAAGGAAGAATGTACCGTATACGGAACTGTGTATTTGTAAACGTATCAACCCTCTGGGGTTAAAACAATAATTAAGTATTTATGGATCCAGTACTCGCTAACAAAATGATTGTTTTAGTAGTCATTGCAATGGCAGCCTTTTTAGGTATGCTGATCATTATTATTCGAAATGCGCTATCTTCTTTCGATGCCTCAGGCCAAAAAGCGCTCATGATATGCAAAGATGAAGAACTCATTAAACAGAACGAGCTCGTTATGGCCCTGATCGGCTCTGGCGAAAAAAGGCAGGAGTATTTTGCTTCCATCCTGCACCAGGATATCGGAAACCTCTTGTCCCTGAGCACCATGCAGGTGGGTACGTTCCTCGAGGATATCAAGGACGACATGGACCCGGAAGATGTGGACTTGATGAACGAAACGGTCGATCTGATGAAGCTGACCCAGACCAAGCTCCAGAACTATTGCTACCACCTCTCCCCAATACTCTTACCCCTCGGCGGACTCGATATGACTTTGGACATGCTATTGCGGCTGGAGTGTCAAAATACGAAGATCCAACGCATTGTGTTCCTGAACCAGCCGAAAGTGCGAATAGGCCTGGGGCAGGAGCTGATCCTCTACCGTATGACGCAGGAAGTAGTAAATAATATCGTCAATCATGCCAGGCCCGAACACATCCACCTCAGCCAGCGCTACGAAAAGGAAATTTACTCCATCACCATTTTTCATGATGGCCAGGGCATCAATCAGAAACAGTTTGAAGCGTACAGCCGACAGCCCTTGAGCCAGGGGCTAAAGCGCATCAAATCCCTCATGCAGGTCAGCGGCGCAACCATCGCCTTCCTGCTCGATGAGGAAGGCGCCTACACTATCACCATCTCCATCCAGGCCCGCCAAATCGATATGAAAAAGATGAGTGAACAGCTGGGGCAGTGAAGGCATTTTTATGGTAAGTACTAATTATAGAAATATGCGAATAAATGTAGTTAAAACAGTAGTGGAATCACTGGCAACTCACCTCATAAATGTAGTATAGATGTGTAATCGATATATCATAGAGCCATCATAAGCAAATATGCTTTTTTTATAGCTCAGGATAAGAAAGTTCAAGATATCAATTAATATTTGGTACTCACTATACTATATACTATAAATTATATTTACTTTTCATATATTGCGACCTAGTCCAAATTGATCAATTAATGGCTCACGATCCAAAACTAACAGTACACATCGTTAAGATTAAGCCTGGAAATGACCAAATAGAAAATTCCAATAGATGGCTATTTAGAAATATTATACAAGAGGCAAATGATAACCCTCTTGACGATAGTTATATAATAGCAGAGGTTTTTCGTCGATTTATATCAGCGCTTGATACACCTGCTATGTATGCTGATCAAAATAGCAAGAAGTGTATGACTGCTAACCAGCCAAATATCGAAGACCCGAGAGTAAATCCAAATCTTATACTTCACAGCAATGATTTTATAATTGAGGGAAGAGTTGAAGGTGGAAGTTACGGACGGCGAAGAAACAAGACTTCAACAATAAATAAGGCTGATAAGTCAGGTGTGCATGAAGGTGATGCTATTACAGATGATTTTTATTTTTTTCTGTATCTGCCGCCGCAATCCAATAAAAGTGTTCTCATGCTTCAATCTTATACAGATGATAGTATAGATTCTGTAATGAAATTGTTTTGGCGAAACTTCTTTTCTTCTGGTCTAGTTTTTCAAACACCAATAATTAAAAGATTTGTACCAAGGGCAATTATTGATGATTTCCGTCGTAATGTATCAGTTAGCGGCTTTGTTTTTAGCACTGAAATTCCTGGGCGAACATTACTAAATCGAACCAAAACAGAAGTTAACAATAACTATAAGGTTACAATTAGGATTACTCCAACAAACGATGATTTATCGATTGAGGAGTTCGAACAGACTTTGGAGCCAATACAGAATAACCTATTCTCTCGGTTCAGACTTGGGGACTTCAGACGTAAGAAAGCCCAATTGCGTGATATAGAAACTAATAAGACTTCGCCATTTGATCTTGGAACCTCTTTTGAAGTTAAGCCTCAAATTTTGCTTTCCAAGTTTATTCAGATACGAAATGATGAAAGTGATTTTGAGCGAATTAAGAATTTTTGTTTCGAACTTTTAGAAAGAATTAAACCAGAAATATACCCAGATCATGCAGTACAAGAGCGTTAGGCAGCTCATAAAACCGCTTATCAAAGGCGGACATGAATGGCAATATATATCAATTAACGGCGAGGAGTATAAACCAAAATTTTACTTTAGCGACATTCAATGGGTAATACTAATTATAAGTAGTGCTATACTATTTAAGTTGGAAAAAGGCATATCAAAGGAAGTAATTGGATACGTCATGGGTGCATTTTCAATCTCCGTTTCACTTTTCATGTCATTACTTGTTAGCATTTTTGATAAGTTTGAGAATACAAGTTTTAAATTAGAAAATAAAACTGAAGACGAAATAATAAGGCTTAAGCAAAAGAAGAATTTTTTCAAAAGGTTTATTTCAATTACAAGTTATCTCGTGGTGCTATCAATCATTGTAATTGTACTCTGTAGTTTAACTTATATTTTTAATCTGTCTGCAAGGGAAATTACCACTAGCCAATTCACGTTTGAATGGCATAGGATAAACGTTGTATTAACTCTCAAAAACACCATAGTTTTAATTTATAGAATATTGTTCAATTACTTTCTTCTAAATTATCTTTTTTTAACATTCTTCATTGCTGGTAGTGCATATGAATACTATATGTCTGAAATGAATAGACGCAAAATTCAGTGAATAAGTTTTGCTATTTCATATTTCAAATTTAATTGGGATGCTATAGCCACGTTTTTTTTAGTTTTAATCAGTATTATAACCTTTATAGCATAAGCTATACTATTGCTTTATTGCTTATATAAGTTATATCTAATTGAAGTGTATATCTTATAATCATATTATAAAATACGAACAGAACAAAAATTACACACAGCAAATTGGTATTATGCCTTGCTATCAATTTTGATTATTTATGGGAAACCAATTCTTTATTATAGTAGGCTCTATTACAAGAATTACCTTGTCGCAATTTATAATTGGGTGCATGTTGCTTAATTATTACATTAAGCCTCTCCCCAGTCAACATTACATTCCTTCTCCATATTTTCAACCTTCTTTGAGCCGCTTCACGTTTCGCCTTCCGTTTCTTGAACCACTCTTTCATTAGCTTCTGAAACAACCGCCACGGACGTCTGTAAATACGCTCTTTCTCCTCCCTCTTCACCGGATTCCAGTAAATCTCCTGTGCATACTGCACCGCCAGGCGAAACAGCCTGCGCTGCCTTTTCTGTCCCCGGGATGGAATGATGTTACTCATATCCGGCACCTTCGTCTTTACCTTATAGGTCTTATAATGCTTGATTACGTACCGTTTCCCGATCCTGCCTTGTATCATCTTCTCTTTAAAACTGAGTTCCATTGACATATATTCCCTTTTGGAGCAAACATACTATGGCCGGGAGGGGGCACTTTTCGCTTTTTGCACAAAACGATGTGATTTGATCCAACTTTGAACGATTTTGATCAAAATGATACGAAATCAGAAGTGTCTGGAACCGGTGACGAATGCCAACACAGTAGTAAACCCTCTTTTCCCTCCTTCTTCTCCTATTCATCTCTTAGCCCATCCTTCGTGGTAACTAGCTATGGAAAGCATAGGGAAAGCATATGGACTAGCTATGGAAGCCGTGTAGAAAGGGTAGGCGATGAGTGATGAGTAGGCGTACTTAGATACGGTTTTTTTACTTTAGCTCTTGCGTAGGGACATTCTGAAGGTGCGGGGGATTGCTTCGTCGTTCCTCCTCGCAATGACGGTCAGCGAGTGAAGGCAGGCTTTTCCTACTATAGGTTGACACCAAGCGAGATTGCTTCGCTATCGCTTCCGTCAGAGGCGGACACGCGCCATGACAGTCTGTATAGAGCTGTAGCCAGGCTTTACGATAGTTTGGTCGCAAAAGATTCCTTTGCGACCCGTATCTGACATCTACCATAATTCCCGCTGGCAAAAATGATAGTACACTTCCATCGACGGTAGACTGTCGACCGTGGACATCTCTATTTACATATTTCTCCGGTACTGGCCGCCCACTTCATACAGCGCGTGCGTGATCTGTCCCAGCGAGCAGTACTTCACCGTTTCCATCAGTTCCGCAAACAGGTTGCCATTGCTGATGGCTACTTCTTTCAGTCGCTGCAGCGCCGCCTGGCTTTTGGATTCGTTCCGCTTCCAGAAAGCCTTCAGGTTCTGGATCTGCTGCTCCTTCTCTTCGCGGGTGGAGCGGATCACTTCCCCGGGCAATACGGTGGGACTGCCATTCTTATTCAGGAAGGTATTCACGCCGATCAGCGGCAATTCGCCGGTATGCTTCTGGTGTTCGTAGTATAAACTCTCTTCCTGGATCTTGTTGCGCTGGTACATCCGTTCCATGGCGCCTAAAACGCCGCCTCTTTCCGTGATGCGGTCAAACTCGGCCAATACCGCTTCCTCTACCAGGTCGGTCAGTTCTTCAATGGCAAAGCTGCCCTGTATGAAGTTTTCCGTTTTGGCGGTGCCCAGCTCCCGGTTGATAATGAGCTGAATGGCCATGGCCCGGCGCACGCTTTCTTCCGTAGGCGTGGTAATCGCCTCGTCGTAGGCATTCGTGTGCAGGGAATTGCAGTTATCATAGATTGCATAGAGCGCCTGCAGGGTGGTGCGGATATCATTGAAGTCGATCTCCTGGGCATGGAGGGAGCGCCCGGATGTCTGAATATGATATTTCAGCTTCTGCGAGCGATCATTGCCCTTATATTTATTCTTCATGGCCTTGGCCCAGATGCGTCGTGCCACGCGGCCGATGACGCTGTATTCCGGATCCATTCCATTACTGAAGAAGAAGGAAAGGTTGGGCGCGAAATCATCGATGTTCATACCGCGGCTCAGGTAGTATTCCACATAGGTGAAGCCGTTCGCCAGCGTAAAGGCCAGCTGGGTAATGGGGTTGGCCCCTGCTTCGGCGATATGGTAGCCCGAGATGGAAACGCTGTAGAAGTTGCGCACCTTCTCCTGAATAAAATATTCCTGTACATCACCCATCAGCTTCAACGCAAACTCGGTAGAGAAGATGCAGGTGTTCTGTGCCTGGTCTTCCTTCAGGATGTCTGCCTGAACCGTACCGCGAACCTGCGTAAGGGCCTGCACTTTCAGCTGCTCATATACCTCCTTCGGCAACACCTCGTCGCCGGTCAATCCCAGGAGTTTCAGTCCCAGGCCATTATTGCCGTTCGGCAGGCGTTCCGGAGCGGAAGGATTGTAATAAACCGGCAGGCTTTGCCCTTTGTATTTGGCCTGCTGCACTTTTTTCACCTCCTCCCACAAGCCCTTCTGCTCGATATATTTTTCGCATTGCTGGTCAATGGCGGCATTCATGAAGAAGGCCAGCAGCATCGGAGCCGGACCGTTGATGGTCATGGACACGGAGGTCTTCGGATCGCAGAGATCGAAGCCGCTGTAGAGTTTCTTGGCATCGTCCACCGTTGCAATGCTTACACCGCTGTTGCCGATCTTGCCATAGATGTCGGGACGCGCATCGGGGTCTTCACCATACAGGGTAACACTGTCAAACGCCGTGGAAAGGCGCTTGGCCGGCTGCCCTTCCGATACGTAGTGAAAGCGTTTGTTGGTGCGTTCCGGTCCGCCTTCGCCGGCAAACATCCGGGTAGGATCTTCCTCGGCGCGCTTCAGTGGAAAAACACCGGCCGTGAAGGGAAACTCCCCGGGTAGGTTCTCCTGCAGCTGCCAGCGGAGAATATCGCCCCAGTCCTTATACTTCGGCAGCACCACTTTGGGAATGCGGGTCCCGCTCAGGGAGGTGGTGGTTAGCGGTTGTTTGATCACCTTATCGCGTACCTGGTATTCAAAGAAATCGGAAGCATAGCTAGCCTGCAGCGCCGGCCACTGGTCGATCAGCTTCCGGCACTCGGGATGCAGCTTCTCTTCATAGTTCTTTTTCAGCTGCGCTAATTCGGGGATCCCGCTGGCTTCCTTTTCACCGATCACGCCGGTGATCTGGTAGCATTTGGTGGCAATCACGGCCTGCTCGTTCACCCAGGCATCGTAGGCCCGGTTACCCTCTGAGATCTCGGACAGGTAGCGAACGCGCTTCGGCGGAATGATCTGCGATTTGGTGGTGGTAGTGCCATCGGCAGCTGCGTTATGAGCTGCGGCAAAGGAAGCGCCGGTCTTTTCACCGATCACCCGGATCAGGCGGGCAAACAGTTCGTTCACGCCACTGTCGTTGAACTGTGCCGCAATGGTACCCACCACGGGAAGTGTTTCATCGGTGGCCGTCCACAACTGATGGTTGCGCTTATATTGTTTGCGTACATCATGCAGGGCATCGAGGGCGCCTGCCTTGTCGAATTTATTGATAGCGATCAGGTCGGCATAATCCAGCATGTTGATCTTCTCCAGCTGGGAGGCGGCGCCGTATTCCGGCGTCATTACATAGAGGCTCACATCGCAATAATCCAGGATGGATGCATCGCTTTGTCCCACACCGGCCGATTCGAGGATAATAAAATCAAAATGAGCCGCCCGGCAGATATCGATGGCTTCCTGCACATATTCGCTCAGGGCCCGGTCGCTCTCACGGGTGGCCAGGGAGCGCATGTAGGCGCGGGGGGAGGAAATGGCATTCATGCGAATGCGGTCGCCCAGCAGGGCACCCCCCGTCTTTTTCTTGGAAGGGTCGACCGATACCACCGCAATGGTCTTATCGGTAAAGGTGTTCAGAAAGCGGCGGACAATTTCATCCGTCACGGACGATTTTCCGGCACCGCCTGTTCCGGTAATCCCGAGTACGGGAGGGCGGTTGGTTTCCGGAGCGGTTCCATTCAGTTTATTCTCGTAAGGCAATCCCAGCTCGGCGGCGGTAATGGCCCTGGCAATACGACGGATATCCTTCTTTTCATTCAGGGGCAGCTTGCCGTTCCAGTTACGGGAGGCCTTCCAGTAGTCGGATTGCTCCCAATTGCCGGGTCCGCCTGATTCCGGTGCCGGACTGCATTTGGCGATCACATCCTCGATCATACCTTCGAGCCCCATATGGCGGCCGTCGTCGGGTGAGTAGATGCGGGTGATGCCATAATCGTGCAGCTCTTTTATCTCCTGGGGCAGTATGGTACCGCCGCCGCCACCGAATATTTTGATATGGCTGCAGCCATTTTCGTCGAGCAGGTCCTTCATGTATTTGAAGAATTCCACATGGCCTCCCTGGTAAGAGGTGATGGCAATGCCCTGCGCATCTTCTTCAATAGCGCATTCCACGATCTCCAGCACACTGCGGTTATGGCCCAGGTGAATGATCTCGGCGCCCTTGCTTTGCAAAATGCGGCGCATGATATTGATAGCAGCATCGTGCCCGTCGAAAAGGGAAGCGGCCGTTACGATACGAATGTTGTGGGGTATGTGATTACTCATAATAGGGATATCAATCGTCGCCGCAAAATTAGGCATTGCCCGACGAAAGCCTGCAAAAAGCAGGTGCAACGCGTTCTGGTCGTTTTACGGAGCAAAAGTGTTTAACAATTTTTTTAAGGCGGCTGTTCTACTTTGAGCGTACGATGGCTAAAATCATAGTATCGGCTGCCCTGCTCTTCTGGTGCCTGGCGGGCGCCTCGCAACAGAACTTCCTCGTGGTCCGGAAAAAGCAGCGCACTGTCAGGACCTATTTGAAAGACGGCCGCATCGCCTTTCAATTGCACGACGGAACCTGGCTGGCTGGCCTTCTCACCAGCATCAAACCCGATTCTTTTTACCTGCGCCGGGAGCTCATCCGGACCTCGCTTTACGGTTCAGACACCCTGCATATCGGTATACAGGGTTTTTCGCTGTCGGATGTGTATGCGCTCCCTACCCGAAAAGAACTTATTTATTACGATCAGGACCAGGTGCGCGTTATTCCGGGAAATGAAAAATTCGTCTGGATCCGGAATGGCTTCCTTTTTAGAGTGGCAGGGGCGGGCTACCTGGGTTTAAATATCCTGAACCACCTGATCAGCGGCGATCCGCCCTTTGTGCGTTCCAACCTGGGCTCCCTGGGCATCGGGGCCGGCCTGTTTCTGGTGGGCGAATGGCTGGGTTTGCGGTATGATCCCTACATCCACTTCGGCAAAAAATATCAGCTGGAATGCGTGGTTCTCCGACCCTGATCTTCCTGAAATGTCGGGAAATGGCTTTTTTTATTCAGGAATTTATTTAATATTGTAGACAAGCTGCTTTACTTGAGACGGTTGTCCGCCATATTATTCCTCTTTGTTTTCCTGTTCAATCTGTACGGGTACCGGATGATCGTCACCTCCATCGAGCACAAGCAGGATACTCAATTACAGGCCCGGTTGGACCAGGGGGCTTATTCTGAAGAAGACCTTTTCACCGTTCGCATTCCCACCAATCTTCCCTACTATACCAACTCGCCGAAATACGAGTCCGTGGAAGGAAGCCTGGAATTGAACGGAACGGAGTATAAGTATGTGAAGCGCCGGGTATTTCATGACAGCCTCGAGCTGGTGTGTATCGCCAATACTTCCAAAAAGGAGTTGCAGTCGCTCCAGCATGAATTCCTTAAGATCACCGGCGACTGGCAAAGTTCCGAACAGGGTAAAAAAGCATCCATAGCCCTGCAGCAGCTGCCCCTTCAGTATTGCAATGCCCTTCCCGACTTTGGCAGTCTTTCCTTTGTCACAACTACGCATTCGTATAGCAGTTCAACAGAACCTTTTACGCCTCAGCACTATTTAGCTGAAGAAGGACAACCCCCCGAGTCCACCGGCAGTATTTTGTGTTTTTTCTCCTGATTTCGTTTGTTAAGCTATCATATCTGTTATGAAAAAAATCATATACCTGCTCGGCCTGGCCGCAGGTTTTGCTTCCTGTACATCTACACCAAAAGATTACACCGTATTTACACATGACCCCCTGCTCTACAGCAGAACGGTCAAAAAACTGAACGACGTTGTTTTATACAACAATTTCCCCCCGATGATCGCTTCGCGGAACTATGCCTACGCCAATATTGCGGCGTATGAATGCATTGTAGCCGGCGACAGCAGCTATCAAAGCCTCTCGGGCCAGATCAAACACCTGCCGGCCATGCCCAAATCGCCTGCAGGAAAGCCTGTCGATTACCAGCTCGCAGCCCTTCTTTCCTTTGTTAAAGTAGGTAATGCCGTTACGTTCCCCGAAGGCGTATTGCTCGATTACTATAATGAGCTGAAGCATGGTGCGGACAGCGCCGGAATGCCGGAGGATCTATTGAAAAATACGGTTGCCTTCAGCGATACGGTCGTGGCTACCATTATGAAATGGAGCAAGGGCGACAACTATGCAAAAACCCGCAGCGCGGAAAAATATACTGTTACCAAGCAGGATGGCCGCTGGATCCCCACGCCGCCCGCTTACGGACAGGCGCTGGAGCCCCATTGGGATGAGATCAGGACCCTGGTTCTGGATTCCTCTTCACAGATCATGCCTCCCGCTCCGCCGCCGTATAATATGAGAGATACCAGCTCTGCGTATTGCAGGGAAGTGATGGAGGTAAAAAAGACCGTAGAAGGCCTCACGGAAGAGCAAAAGCATATTGCCGATTTCTTCGACGACAATCCGTTTAATCTCCATGTAACAGGCCATGTAATGTATGCCACCAAGAAGTTTTCACCGGCAGGCCACTGGATGAATATCGTAGGCATCGCCGCCCAGAAAGCAAAAGCGGACTTCAATACTACCGTGGCAGCCTATGCGCAAACGTCCATCGCTTTATTCGACGGCTTCATTGCCTGCTGGAAAGCGAAATACAAATACAATTGCATTCGCCCTGAAACGGTGATCAATTCCATCCTGGATCCCAGCTGGCAGCCCTATATCCAGACACCGCCGTTCCCGACTTACGTGAGCGGACATTCTGTGATATCGGCCGCTTCGGCAGAGACCATGAGTCATTTCTTCGGCGATCATTTTGCCTATACCGACAGCTCTGAAAGAGAGTTCGGTATCGCCGACCGTTCCTTCAAATCGTTCCGCGATGCTTCACTGGAAGCCTCGTGGTCCCGCCTCTATGGCGGCATCCACTTCCGTTCCGACCTGGAAAAGGGCAACCTGATGGGTATCGAGATCGGTAAGCTGGTGGTACAGCGGATCCAGATGAAGCGATCCGCACCTCAATTATCTATTAACCAATAACAACAAACTGATTATGAAATATTTTCTCTTTTCCCTTCTGGCTTTTGCTTCTTTTGCCAAAGCCGATGCACAGGGCTGCGTAGCCATCCGCAACAACGGCGGTTCCTGCACCCTTATGGAGCCTCATGAAGAAGGCAGTGCAGCTGCTACAAAAGGCAACTGGATCTTCAGCCTCAACAGCCGCTATTTCAAATCCTTCCGCCATTTCGTAGGTACGGAGGAGCAGAAGCAGCGGGTAGAGCAGGGCACGGAAGTGATCAATCATGTATTTTCCACGGAACTGGACCTGGTCCGCGTGATCAATAAGCGCTGGTCTGCAGGCCTCTTCGTTCCTGTTATTAATAATCTTCGTTCCTCGCTTTATGAGCATGACGGTAAAACCCGTCATACCACCGGCTCTTTCGGAGTGGGTGATATCCGCATTGCCGCTTATGCCTGGCTGATTGATCCGGCCAAGCACAGCAAGGGCAATATCCAGTTAGGCCTGGGTATCAAGCTGCCAACAGGCGATTACCGCTACCAGGATTTCTTTTATAAAAATGATTCCACCCGCGTGCTCGGACCTGTTGACCAGTCCATCCAGCTGGGCGACGGCGGTACCGGCATCAGCCTGGAAGCCAATACCTATCTGCATCTGACCAGAAAACTGAGCGCCTATTTCAACGGCTTCTACCTGTCCAATCCGCGCGAGCAGAATGGCGTATCCACCGCCCGCGGCGGAGCTCCTTCCGCTACCGCTATTGCTTACAGAAGTGATGTGATGAGTGTTCCTGACCAGTATATGGCCCGCATCGGCGCCAGCTTCAGCCAGCAGCAATTCACCTTCTCCGGCGGCGTGCGCCTGGAAGGACTTCCTGCCGAAGACCTGATCGGTGGCAGCGATGGTTTTCGTCGTCCGGGTTATGTGGTATCGGTAGAGCC
>DATAHC010000250.1:0-3792 GCA_036263415.1 Flavisolibacter sp. | reverse complement strand
GAGCCGGACCTGGGAAAGGATCTTGTAACGCTGAATATGATCCGGGATGTGGAGATAAAGGACCAGGCGGTATCCTTTACCGTGGTATTGACCACTCCAGCCTGTCCTTTGAAAGATAAGATCAAAAATGATTGTATTGCAGCCCTGAAGGCCGCTGCAGGACCAGGGATCTCAGTGGATGTTCATTTTACATCGAGTACCACCACGATTAGAGCCGATAAATCAACCGTATTGCCGGGCGTGCGTAACATTATTGCCGTCGTTAGCGGCAAAGGAGGGGTTGGGAAAAGTACCGTTTCAGCCAATCTGGCCCTTGCCCTGGCCAGAGACGGTGCTTCCGTAGGACTGATGGATGCGGACATATACGGCCCCAGTGTGCCGATCATGTTCGGTGTTCGGGGAGAACGACCCATGATGACCGAGATTGAGGGAAAGGGAATGATCGTACCCCTGGAGCGCTATGGAATCAAGCTGTTAAGCATTGGACTGCTGGTGGATGAAAGGAATGCCGTAGTGTGGCGCGGTCCTATGGTAAGCAATGCCGTTCGGCAGTTTATAACCGATGTTCACTGGGGTGAGCTGGATTACCTGGTCATAGATATGCCACCGGGTACCGGCGATATTCACCTGACATTAATGCAAACCGCACCGGTTACCGGAATTGTGGTCGTCACCACTCCACAGGATGTGGCACTGGCTGATGCCAAAAAAGGGATCGCCATGTTTGGTCAGGCCCAGATGAATGTACCGATCATTGGCCTGGTAGAGAATATGAGCTATTTCACACCTGCCGAATTGCCGGAGAACCGTTATTATATCTTCGGCAAGGAAGGCGGAAAGCGCCTGGCAGAAGAATACGACCTGCCTTTCCTGGGGCAGATCCCACTGGTTCAAAGTATTCGGGAGGGAGGGGATATCGGTGTTCCCATTCTGATGAGCGATGATGCGGTAACAAAGGAAGCTTTTCACGAATTTGCAGGAAATGTGGCCAGAAGCGCATCCATGCGGAATGCACGTATGCGTAGCCAGGAGATTGCAGAAGTTGTTGAAGAATTTAAATTATAAGGCATGTACAACCTTCCCTATTACAAAGAAAAGGACCCACAGGAAATAATGAATTTTATAGCAAAGAATCCCTTTGCTTTTATAGCAGGCGTTTCGGAATCCCATCAGCCTGTGGCCACTCAGATCCCTGTATTTATGGAAGAAAGAGACGGGCAGCAGTATATGACCGGGCATATGATGAAGCAAACCGACCACCATAAGGCCTTTGCTGCCAATCCTGCTGTATTATGCGTATTCACAGGGCCCCATACTTATGTAAGCGCTACCTGGTATAAGAACCCCCACCAGGCTTCCACCTGGAATTATATGTCAGTTCACGTGAAGGGTAATCTTCGCTTCCTGGATGATGAAGGATTGATTGATGTACTGAAACGCACTTCATTATATTTTGAAAACCATGACCGGGCATCCACTACTATTTATGATAATCTTGCTGAAGACTATACTTCCAAACTTATGAAGGCTATTGTCGCTTTTGAAATAAAGGTGGAGTCGATGGATCATGTATTCAAACTCAGTCAGAACCGTGATCAGGAGAGTTATCATTCGATCATTGAAAAGCTGGAAAATAAGGATGAACAGGGAAAGGCCATCGCAGCAGAAATGCAGAAGCGTGCGGGTCATCTATTCCCTTCCGAAGGTCAATAAAACCATAAGCAATGAACTTGTCATTAGAAGGAAAAACGGCTTTGGTATGCGGCTCCAGTCAGGGTATCGGATTGGCTGTTGCGGAAGAGCTGGCCTTAATGGGCGCCAATTGTATTTTGCTGGCCCGGAATGAAGACAATCTTAAAAAGGCCGTTCATCAGCTGGACAGCAGCCTGCGGCAGTCGCACTGCTATTACAGTATTGATTTTTCAGACAGGGAGGCGACCCGTCGCCTGATCAAAGACCTTACGGCGACACAGACCATTCACATTCTGGTGAATAACAGCGGCGGACCGAAAGCGGGCGCTATCCTGGAGGCGGAGGAAGATCAGTTTCTACGCGCATTTGAGCAGCATCTGCTGGTCGATCATATCCTAGTGACCCATGTGATGGAAGGAATGAAAAAGGAAGGATACGGGCGCATCATCAACATCATTTCCACTTCCGTGAAAATTCCGTTGCCCAATCTGGGTGTCAGCAATACCATCAGGGGCGCAGTGGCTTCCTGGGCCAAGACCCTTTCGTACGAGCTGG
Source organism: Flavisolibacter sp. (assembly GCA_036263415.1). Lineage (GTDB taxonomy): Bacteria > Bacteroidota > Bacteroidia > Chitinophagales > Chitinophagaceae > Flavisolibacter. Next base: position 1,545 of record DATAHC010000250.1, on the reverse strand, counting down.
CTCCTTTTGGCATTACGGTAAACAATGTATTACCCGGCTTTACGGAGACCGAACGGTTACAGAGCCTGATACAGCATAATGCGCAGGTTAAGAAAAGATCGGCAGAACAGGAGGCGGAGATGATGCGCCATGACGTGCCCGCCAAACGGTTTGGTACCGCCTCGGAAATTGCCGCTATGGCTGCCTTCCTGGCCACGCCGGCGGCAGCTTACGTTAATGGAACCAGCATACCGGTTGATGGAGGACGTACCGGTTCAATCTGATTATATGGAATTCAGTACAGATCTGGCCTATGCCAAAACGTTAGATGCCTCCGATCCGCTTAGAGCGTTTCGCCAGGCTTTTCTTTTACCGAAACACGGTGATGGCGATGCCATCTATTTTCTGGGTAATTCCCTGGGCCTTCAGCCCCGGAGTACGGCATCCGCTATTCAGGCGGTACTGGATCAATGGTCGGAATCCGGCGTTGAGGCTTTTTTCAAAGGCAAGACGCCCTGGCTGGATTTTCATTCAAAGCTTACCACTCCTTTAAGCCGCATCGTAGGTTGCCAGCCTCATGAGATCGTGGTCATGAATCAGCTATCCGTGAACCTGCACCTGATGCTTGCCAGTTTCTACCGGCCCATGGGAAAAAGAACGAAGATCCTGTGTGAATACAAGGCTTTTCCCAGTGATCAGTATGTGCTGCACAGCCATGTGCAGCATCGTGGCTATGATCCATCGGAAACCCTCATTGAAGTGAAGCCACGAGAGGGCGAATACACGATCAGGCTGGAAGATATAGTTGCCCGGATAGAAGAAAATATAGAGGAACTGGCACTGGTATTCTGGGGTGGCGTAAATTATTACACCGGGCAGGTTTTTGATATGAAGTCTATAACAAAAGCCGCTCATCTTGCGGGAGCTCTCGCCGGATTTGACCTTGCGCATGCTGCCGGTAATGTTTCGCTGGATCTTCATGACTGGGACGTGGACTTTGCCTGCTGGTGCAGTTATAAATACCTGAATTCCGGCCCGGGCGCTATGGGTGCTGCTTTTATACATGAGCGTTTTCATAAGGATGCGCATTTGAACCGGTTAGCCGGCTGGTGGGGTAACCGTGCCGACACCCGATTTCAGATGAAGCCTGAATTCGATCCCGAAGCAGATGCCTCCGGCTGGCAGTTAAGTACGCCTTCCCCGATACTGTATGCGGCTCTTTTGGCATCGCTGCAGGTATTTGAGCAAGCCGGGTATGAAAATCTGATAAAAAAGAGCCGCGGCATGCAAGCCTATCTGCATGGCTGGATCCATGATATCCTTGAAACAGCTCCTTCCGGAAGTATGATCCTATTAACCCCAGACCAGACAGAAGAAAGAGGGTCACAGATTTCCTTGTTATTTCCCAGGGCGGGCAGGGAACTATTCAACCTGATGGAAACACAGGGTATTTATGCGGACTGGAGAGAGCCCGATGTGATCCGAGTAGCGCCAGTTCCCTTATATAATACTTTTGAAGAGATACATCAGTTTGGCAGGATACTTAAAAAAGCATTAATGGAACGC
>DATAHC010000249.1:0-7628 GCA_036263415.1 Flavisolibacter sp. | reverse complement strand
TTTCTTTACGATCAGCGGATCGATGGCCGGAACGGCGATCTTGTTCTTCGGATTCGAGATATACCGCCAGATGAAATAATTGACCATACCGGCGGCAAAGAAGTTCAGTACATAGAACGTTAAGGGCACTTTCAGTTGCTTGCGGAACAGATCGCTGCCGGCATACTCGCTGTAGAAGCCGGTACTGAAGGGCATCAGCGCTATAAAGAACAGAAAAGCCAGGTTCAGGGCAATCAGGGTTTTGTTGTAATTCGTTACATAGCCGAACATCCGGTGGTGGATCCTCCAGTACAGGCCGATCAGCATAAAGCTGACCAGGAAGCCTACGAATTTGGGAACAAGATGGCCCAGTTCCTTCAGCAGTAAGGCATCACTTACATTTTCATGCACTTCCGGTATCTTGATCTCGATGACCAGCAGGGTAATGGCGATGGCGAACACGGCATCGCTGAACAGAATGAGCCGTTCCAGCTGGAATTCTTTCTTTAGTTCATTATGCAGCTCACTCATGTCTATTTTTTAGAAGTGGTAGTTGCCTGGTTGGCCCGGAATACCCGGATGAAATTGCCGCCCAGGATCTTGGTAATGTCTTTTTGGGAATAGCCTCTTTCCAGGAGGGCTTTGGTGATCAGCGGATAGGCCGTTACATCGTCCAGCGTCTGCGGGGCGGAACTGATACCATCGAAATCCGATCCCAGTCCCACATGGTCCACACCGATCAGCTTTACAATATAATCCAGGTGATCGAGCAGCAGGGAGAGCGGAGGGCGTAACTGATTCAGCTCACCAGCGTATTTCTTTGTAAATAAGTCCTCGATTTCATACGAAGGCCATTTCAGCTGCAAAAGCGAATCGGTTTCGTTCTTATGGTTTTGAAGGAAGGCGGTATAACGGCGGTTGTACGTACTGTCTAAAAAGCCTGAGTAGAAATTAAGATGGATCACGCCGCCGTTCTTTCCAATGGCCCGGATCTGGTCATCCTTAAGGTTCCGGAATACCGGCGCCAGGGCATACACACAGCTATGAGAAGCAATCACCGGTTTCGTAGTCGTCTGTATCGCATCCCAGAAGGTTTGCTCTCCTACATGTGAAATGTCGACGATCATGCCCAGTTCATTCATGCGCTTTACCACCTGCCTGCCGAAGTCTGTAAGTCCTTTATGTGTTTTGTTGAGGGAGTCGGCTTTTGTCGTTTCATCCATGGCAGAAGTAGCCCAGGAGGTGGAATTGTTCCAGGTAAGGGTCATATACCGCACGCCTCTTTTATAAAAGGCATCCAGGTACGGAAGGCGATCTTCGATCATATGGCCCCCTTCCACGCCCATCATGCAGCCTGTTTTGCCGGAGGCTACAGCCTGCTGCAGTTCGGCCGGTGTGGTCACCAGCATCATCTTGTTTTTATTACGGGCCACGATAGCATTAAGCGAATCGATCTCAAGGGAAGCATATTTAAAGGCAGTATCCTTGCCGAAGCGCTCGTCCGAAAAAATGGAAAAGACCTGGATGTCGATGCCGCCTTTCCGGAAGCGGTCCCGGTCCGAATGTGTTTTGCCGGTAAGGTCATTATCGATGTTCATTCCCTTCATGGAAACGGTGGACAGCACATCATTATGCGTATCAATTACGATGGCCTTGTCGTGAAGTTGCCGGTAGCTTTGGGAAAAGGCATTTAAGGAAAGGATCAGTAATAGGGAAAAGCAGTAGCGCATCAGGAGAATTTTGGCTCTTCAAATTAAGTATTCCTGCCAATTAAAACGCTCTGGATTTTTTGAAGGCTTCACCCGACTGTTTGATGTAGAGCTGGAAGTCATACTCACTGGTGTATAAAGCATATTCGTAGGAGGGTCGGTATCGGGCCATGAAGCGGTCCAGGGCCTCTCCATCGAGCTCGGTAAGGCGGCGCACCAGGCCTTTATTGAAGCGGTGGTCAATGAACTTTTCCTGTTCCTGCTCCAGCAGGCGTTGCTGGAACTTCAGTGCAGCCTTGTTCTTTCTGAACTGGAATAGGCGTATGATCTCATCAATATCGAAACCGGCCCCGGTTGAGGTAATATTGGTCATGGTGGCCAGGCTGGGCTTGCGGTAATTGAAGATTTTGGCGTAATCTTTCCGGTTCTGCAGTGAGTCTTCCTTATAGTTCCGGGCCCTGATCTTCACCTCCTGCAGCACATCCATTTTCAGGCGCAGGGCGATATCAAATTGTGTGACATCCTGCATCTTTAGCACCGGATACTTTGGTGTGGGCTTGCCCAGGTAGGAAAACCAGATTGAATCTCTGTCGGATACTTCAATACTGTAACGGCCAAGAGAATCGGTAACGGTTCCCCTGCCATTAGTGCTCAGCACACTCACCGCTTCAATACGGTACAGCCGCGAGCTGTCATACACGGTACCCTTTACCTTGTATTGCGCCCGGGCCGCCTGGGTACATAGAAAAAAGAGGAGGAAAAGTAAAATTTTAATATAGGCTGACAAAGGCTTCCATTAGAGGTTGGCAGCAAGTAACAAAAGAAATTGCAAATGAATCGCCAATTTACCCTGTTTGGAAGCTTATCCTGCCGGATGACTGCCGCTCCTCTTACGCATTTCCAGAAGGGGCTTGGCCTTTAACTCGATGGCATAGCCCAGCTCGTCCGAAAGATTCCGGTATTGGTTATCGGCTACCCAATGCCTGCCTTCCTTATGAAGGGTCAGCCGTTGAGGCGGAGCATTTTCATTCCGTCCATTATAGCGTTGCAGATAGGCGAAGCATTGTCCATCCTCACCGAGAGCTACCTCATAATGCGCCAGGGCGCCTTCATGTAAAACTACTGCTGTCATTTCCATAACACAAATGCTTTGATGAGTACTATCCAAAGATGGTGCCCTTTGATAATGTGTATCTGATTATAGAATAAGGTCTACAGTTCGTATCCGAAGTAGTCTGATATCAGATGGGTTTAGCTTTAGGAAGTAGTAAATACTGCACTTTACAGGATATTTGCAATCCATGAAAGCGCGCGGGCTTTTATCTTATGGGGCAAAACTGTTGAAGATTTGATCCTTTTTTTCAACAAAAATTCGACCGCTATACACAAACAACAGGTTACCGGATGGTTCGTACTCTTTAAATAGTTAGCGTCAATTTGGGGGTAAAGCACGAATATATTGTCTTGTTTATACACTCTAAATCTTTGCTTGTGACCTTGCTTAAAAATGTGTTCTTCTCCGGATCCGTATTTTGTCTTTCACTGATCATTAGCGGTGCAGCCTGTAACAAAGGCGGGTCTTCAGGCGGGGACCCCCAGCCGCCTCCACCACCGCCGCCTCCGCCGGTAACGGCTGTCAACGATATGGACGTGTGGCTCACCAAAGGCGACCAGACCAACCTCCTGCTGAAGCAAAACACAACGCTCTCCTTCGGTACCACCAGCAATGCCAATTCATATATAGATGTGGATACTACCCAAACCTTTCAAACGGTGGACGGATTCGGTTATACCCTCACCGGGGGTAGTGCCTACCTCATCAACCGCATGGGTACGGCTGAAAAAGCCGCTCTTTTAAAAGAGCTGTTCGGCAGTGAATCCAATTCCATCAGCATAAGTTACCTGCGCATCAGCATCGGCGCTTCCGACCTGAATGCCTCGGTATTCACCTATGATGATGTGCCGGCAGGGGAAACAGATGTTCCCCTGGCAAAGTTCTCTCTGGCTCCCGATAAGGCAGATGTGATACCTCTGCTGAAAGAGATCCTGGCTATCAATCCGGCCATTAAGATCCTGGCTACTCCCTGGTCGGCGCCCTCCTGGATGAAGGATAACCTGGATAGCAAGGGCGGCAGCCTGAAGCCCGAGTATTACAGCGTTTACGCGAGTTATTTTGTAAAATACATACAGGCCATGAAGGCGGAAGGGATTACCATCGATGCCATCACGCCACAGAATGAGCCGCTGCATCCCGGGAATAATCCGAGCATGTACATGACCTCCCTGCAGCAGGCGGATTTCATCAAGAATCACCTCGGACCCGCTTTTGCCACTGCAGGTATCAAGGCGAAGATCATTGTCTACGATCATAACCTGGATCATCCGGAGTATGCCATTGATATTTTAAACGACCCGGCCGCGAAGGCTTTTGTGGATGGATCAGCCTTTCACCTGTATGCCGGTAACATTAATACCCTCAGCAATGTGCATTTTGCGCATCCGGACCGGAATGTCTATTTCACAGAGCAGTATACTTCTGCTACCGGCGATTTCGGAGGTGATCTGAAATGGCATCTGAAGAATGTGATCATCGGCTCGATGCGCAACTGGAGCAAGGTAGCTCTGGAGTGGAACCTGGCCAATGACCCCAGCTTCAATCCGCATACGCCGGGTGGCTGCACGGAATGTAAAGGCGCTGTGACCATTGCGGGTTCTGCCATCGCAAAAAATGTGGCCTATTATATCATAGCCCACGTCTCTAAATTTGTTCCGCCCGGCTCGGTACGGATCGGCAGCAGCCTGGTGGGCAGCCTTCAAACGGTAGCCTTCAAAACACCGGCAGGTAAAAAGGTGCTGGTGGTGGAGAACGACGGTAGCGATGCCAGCTTTAATATCCGGTTCAATAATAAGTGGGTCCCTACCTCACTTCCTGGTGGCGGCGTAGCGACCTATACCTGGTAGGATTAACAGACGAATTCATTTACCATTTTTCAAACAAGTATAGTATATATGAAACACTTCTTGCTGGGCGCCTGCATCGTATCGCTGGCTGCCTGCTCCCCAACCGGAGAAAAGCCCCTCACACTCGGTGCCGCAAAAGACACATATGATCCTGCAGGAAAGCCGATCGTTGTTTATCGTACCGCAGATTCCGGCAACCTGCGCCTGACGCTTACGGATACCTTGCAGTTTGCCGATTTCGGACAGCCCAAAGAGACCCAGCCCTGCGTTTTCGTAGACCCGAACCGCAGCTTTCAGACCTTTATCGGTATCGGAGGAGCGCTTACCGATGCCTCGGCTGAAACCTTTGCCAAGCTCCCAAAGGACAAGCAGCAGGAATTCATCACGGCTTACTATGATCAAAAGAAAGGTATCGGGTACAGCCTGGCCCGAACCAATATCCACAGCTGCGATTTCTCCAGCGGAAGCTATACCTATGTGAAGGAGGGCGATAAAACACTGTCTACCTTCAGCATTGACCATGACCGGCAGTACCGGATCCCTTTCATTAAGCAGGCGATCGCTGCGGCCGGTGGGAAGCTGACCCTGTTTGCCAGCCCCTGGAGTCCACCTGCCTACATGAAGGACAATAATGACATGTTACACGGCGGCAAACTGAAACCGGAATTCTATCAGACCTGGGCCAATTACTATACAAAGTTCATCAGGGCCTATGAAAAGGAAGGAATACCCATCTGGGGACTAACCATCCAGAATGAGCCAATGGCCACACAAACCTGGGAATCCTGTGTATTCACCGGCGAGGAGGAGCGTGATTTTCTGAAGAAATACCTCGGACCTACCCTGGCTAAGGACGGCCTGGGAAGTAAAAAGATCATCGCCTGGGATCATAACCGCGATCTGGTTTATCAGCGGGCTACTACCTTATTAAGTGATCCGGAAGCTGCTAAGTATGCCTGGGGCATTGGTTTCCACTGGTATGAAGACTGGAGCGGTGCCGATCAGGTATATGATAACATCCGTCGGGTAGAGGAAAGCTTTCCGGACAAGAATATTCTCTTCACGGAAGGCTGTAATGGACCCTTCGATATGTCGAAGATCCAGGACTGGAAGCTGGGCGAGCGATATGGCAAATCCATGATCAATGATTTCAACAACGGAACTGTTGGCTGGACTGACTGGAACGTATTGCTCGATGAAAAGGGAGGTCCCAATCACGTGAAGAACTATTGCTTTGCACCTCTGCATGCTGATACCCGCACCGGCAGCCTCATCTATACCAATGCTTACTATTACATCGGGCATTTTTCCAAATTCATACGCCCGGGAGCCAAGCGAATTGTAAGTTCTGCCAGCCGTAGTCCCTTGTTAACCACGGCTTTTATGAATACGGATGGAAGCATTGCAGTAGTAGTCATGAACACCGGAGACAAGGAAATGCCCTTTCATTTATGGTTAAAGGGTAAGGCAGCCGCTACCCGATGCCTGCCTCATTCTATCATGACCCTGATTTTCTGATTGATTATCATAGCTATAGTCAAGAAGCCGGCAGTAACCCTGCCGGCTTCTTATTTGAATAAAAAGTTAAAAAAGTATTGATTATGTCTTATAATGTACATAGCTTTAGCCAGCTATTGTACACATTGAACGGGATTGCTTCTAATGACTGCTCCTTCCTTAATATCTAAACTGGTAGACAAGATTGCGCTATATGACGATACCTCGGCATATAAGGAACTCTTTTTAACCTATCATCCTAAGCTGGTCAGCTTTTCAATGACCATTACACATTCCAGGGAGCTGGCGGAAGAAGTTGTATCTGATGCTTTTATGAAGATCTGGGTGAACCGGTCCTCACTGAAGCGGGTGGAGAACTTTCACCTTTATCTGTACGTGATCACAAAAAACCTTTCCATCAATGCCTGGCTCAAGAAAAAAAGAGAGAAAACCTTTTCCATCGAGGATACGGTGGTGGAATTCAGGAGCATTTACCTTGATCCGGAGCAAATGCTGATTACGGCTGAAATGTATAAAAGGCTCCACCTGGCTATAAAAGAACTTCCCCCTAAATGCCAGCTCATTTTCAAGCTGGTGAAAGAAGACGGCCTGAAATACCGGGAGGTAGCCGAGCTCTTAAACTTGTCCCAGAAAACCATTGAGAATCAGATGACGATCGCTTTACGAAAGATCGGCCAGTCGATCCGCTTCACCATACCAACTGCCAGTTTCAATTAAAAAATATCCTTCTGGTTTAGGGGTATTGGTTATTTCCCTTGTCCTTAAGGTTCACTTGCTGCTATGTCTTTAAACAGATACTGGAACCTGCTTGCTAAAAAAATGGCCGGAGAAGCCACGCCTGAAGAATTGCTCGAATTGCAACAGCTTCTCAGGGACAACCCCAATTTTATCCCCGCAGCGGAACAGATCGAAAACCTATGGAAGCTGAATAAGACGGAAGCAGATGCCTACGATGCCGAACTGGCTTTTGAATACCACCTGAACCGGATGAAAGAACAGGGTATCCATTTTACGGAATTGGAAACACCCCTGGAAGTGGATGCCGCAGGGTCCATCCAGACCAAAAGCAAGAAGCCCTGGGTGGCTGCATTAGCCATACTGTTCGTGATTGCGGCTACCGCTTTTCTTTATCCCCTTATTTTAAAGCCATCCCTTAAAGTAGAAACTACACGTAAAGCCGTCAGTGAAGTATCAACCCGTCTGGGTTCCAAAACAAAACTGCTGTTGCCGGATAGCACTATCGTGTGGCTGAACGCCGGTAGCAAGCTTACCTATAACGACCATTTTGGCACTACGAACAGAAATACCACGCTTACCGGGGAGGCATTTTTTGATGTACGCAAATCCAGCATTCCCTTCATCATCAAAGCCAATGGGGTACAGATCAAAGTATTGGGAACGGCTTTCAATGTTAAGTCCTACCCTAATGAAAAGACCACGGAAACCAGCCTGGTTCGGGGA
>DATAHC010000248.1:0-3384 GCA_036263415.1 Flavisolibacter sp. | reverse complement strand
AAGCTGGGTCAGTCTTCGGATACCCTTTCGGGTGGGGAAGCCCAGCGTGTGAAGCTGGCCTCTTTCCTGGGCAAGGGCCGTAGTCAGGGACATATCCTGTTCGTTTTCGACGAGCCGACCACCGGCCTGCATTTTCACGATATCCGCAAGCTGCTGGCTTCCTTCAATGCGCTCATCGATCAGGGTCATTCCATTCTGGTGATCGAACATAATACAGATGTCATCAACAGTGCGGACTGGGTCATCGACCTGGGACCGGAAGCGGGATCTGATGGCGGACAGCTGGTTTTCGAAGGCAAACCCGCTGATCTTAAAAAGAATAAGACCAGCCAGACGGCACGGTTTATATAAGTATCTTTTTGTAAGTATTGCATTTTTCAAATGCAGTACTTACTTTCGTCTTCTCTTTCTCCAATCCTCTGTAACACTTCCCCCGATTACAATACCTTCTAGAGAATCCGACCCGACTATTCGAGCCATTTAACCATTTCTACATTTTTAAACTTTTTCTCATGAGAAGGATTCTTACCCTTGCATTCGCCTCTTTATGTCTGTCTCTCACTGTAAACGTATTTGCGCAGGACACAAAAACTGCTACCTCGGTTACCCAGGCAGGTGGCAACGATAGCTGGACCGGTACCCTGGTGGCCGGCGTTCAGGGAAGTGATAATGTCTATATCACTTCCAACATTGGAAGTAACAAAACCTCAGCTGTGCTGAGTCTCACCGGATTCAACTTCAACATCCCAGCGGGTTCTATCATCAGTGGTGTATCAGTATCCGTGGAAAGAAGGGCTGGTACAGCTAATAAAACGGCAGATCAGCAGGTACAGCTGATTGTAAATGGAACAGCAACAGGTACCGATAAAGCCAGTGCAGCCTTCTGGCCCACTACAGATGCAGCTGTTACATACGGAGCTCCCAATGATAAATGGGGTATCGCTACCATTTCTGCAGCGGATGTCAATGCAGCGAATTTCGGAGTGGCCATCCAGGCACAAAGCGGCCCTTCCGGCGGTGCGGCCTTCATCGATGCGGTATCAGTTACGGTTTTCTATTCTGAAGCAGCTTCACTGCCTGTACGCTTTATGGGTCTCGATGTAAAAAGAAGCGGTAGCCAGGTTACCCTGAACTGGAAAGTGGCCCGCGAAGAAAACCTGAGCGGCTACAGTGTGGAAAGAAGCGCGGACGGTTCTCATTTTGCTTCCATCTATTTTACAAAGGCAAATGACTGGAATGAGTATACGTATTCCGATGCCAGGCCTTTATCAGGCACCAGCTTCTATCGCATTAAATCAGTTGATAAGGATAGCAAATATTCCTACAGTGCGGTAGTATCGGTAAAAGATGGCGGTTCAGATGTAGTGTTGAAAGCGTTCCCGCTGCCGGCGCAGAACCAGGTTACCCTGCAGCATGCTTCGGCTGATGCGGCTAGAAAAATTCAACTGACTACGGCAGATGGCAGATTAGTGAAAGCGATCACCCCGGCAGCTGGCACACAGCAGACCGTTATCGACCTTACTGGTTTGAAAGCAGGCTTGTATATGATCCGTTTTGATGGTGCAGGTGCGGCGCAGGTACTGAAGCTGATCAAGCAATAACGTATAGATTGAGGAAATAGCGTAAGGGCTGGCAGGATCAATTCCCGCCAGCCCTTTATTGTTTAAAGCTGAAGACCATTCACTTGGAATTTTAGTTGTCTATATAAAATATTGTTTTCTCGGACCTTATAAAGACCGGTAAGTTTACTAAGGAGATTTACTTAAAGTTGCTTGCATCTATTACTTAGAGTTTCTACCTTGTTCTGGCAATTCCTGTGAAGAGAACCGCTTTCCGTTACCAAAACAAGACTATGAAGCAATTCTACACAGCTCTTTTACTGATCCCTGTTTTCCTCATGGCAATACCGGCAGGGGCGCAGCAGGTGATCAAATTCTCCTTCGAAGGAAGCAACGGTGATGAAGCCAGCTGGCCTTCGTCCTACCAGACCACCGGCATACAGCAATCCGCTATTACAAGGGGTTCCGGCATAACGGCTAGTGCAAACGCAGACCGTTTTAATTCTAAAGATTGGACCACCTCAGCAAATATTGACCTGAACGATTACCTGGAATTTACCATTACACCGCAACCGGGAGTGGGCTTTACCGTATCGGACATAACCATTCAGCACCAGCGCTCCAGTTCAGGTCCTACGCAGTTTGTTATCAGAACCAGTCGTGATGCCTTCGCGGCAAATGCTACCAACATCGTTACGATTCCCGATGTAAATACGCTGCAATCCAGCTCTTTTAGCTTTATCGCTCCTGTAACGACGTCTTCTCCGCTTACCATCAGGATCTATGCTTTTAGCGCTGAACTGGCGAATGGTACCTGGGGGCCGGGCGAAAGTCTCGATGGTCAGGATATGCAGGTAGCCGGCGCCATGCTGTTGCTGCCGGTTAAATTAGCACAGCTGGTAGCAGTGGACCTCGAGAAAAAAATAGCCCTGAGCTGGATGAACCTCACAGAAAGCAATGTGGACTCCTATATAGTGGAACGCTCATCCGATGGCAGCTCTTTCTGGCCGCTGGTAAAACTCATGGCGGTGAAGAATAACGGCGGACAGGTAAATTATACTTTCGACGATAGCAATCCGTCGGGTACTATTCTTTACTATCGTATCAAGGCGGTGGAATGGAATGGCTCCACGGTGTACAGCCGGGTCATACGGTTGGAAAGAAAAGGCCGCAATACTTCCATGGCCCTATACCCCAATCCGGTGCAGCGCGGAAGCCAGGTGGTGGTTACGCTTAAAACAGACAGGGCGGGATCCTTGAACTTTGAGGTATGGACCATTACAGGCCAGCTGAAAGCTACGCAGCAGGTTGCGGTAAGCGCCGGTGCAGGTGTTTATACCCTGGAAACGGGAACGCTGGTTCCGGGTGTATATGTCATTCGCGTGGCAGGTATGCTTCAGCAACAGCAAACGCTGGTTGTACAATAGCCTAACGCAATCGATCCATGCTTTTGATCAGCTTTTCATCTTTCCAGATGCCTCTGGTAGCCATGATATAACAGGCTAATATGGCAAAATGAAAAAGACACCATAGCGCTACGACACTGTTGGCAAAATGGGTCAGCTCCAGGAAATAAAGCGCCAGTAAGCCTATGGTCAAAAAGATGCCCAGGTAACATAGCTTTAGCTGCAGTTTCCGGTTGTTGAATAAAAAAATGGTGATAAAGCCCAGTGCTCCGGTAATAGCAGTCAGAACGCTTAGCCAGATGGTGGTTCGCGCATCCAGGGGTACCACGGTGGGAAAGGTATCATTGAGCCAGTCGCCGTTGGCGAAGGGAAAACGGAAGGTTACGGCGGCAAATACGGCCACCAGTAAAAGCCAGATG
>DATAHC010000247.1:0-3077 GCA_036263415.1 Flavisolibacter sp. | reverse complement strand
GCACGCTGAACCTCGTGGAAGTAAATTCTGCCTGGGTAGAGTTCCTGATCCCCTGCACAATTGTATTTACAGCTATCACCAATCTTTTTCAGAAAACATTTACACCCAGGTCTATACGTATTAACTATTTGCTGGCGTTGGTATTTGGGCTCATCCACGGGCTGGCCTTTGCCAATACCCTTAAAATGATCATTGCGGACGATCAAAGCTTTGCCTTGTCCATGTTCAGTTTTAGCGTAGGTTTGGAACTGGGTCAGATCCTGATCGTTTTCCTGATCCTGCTGCTGGCACAGCTCTTTATCGCCGGCTTGCGCGTGAACCGCCGTGAATGGGTTTTGTTTGTTTCGGCTGCCGTTTTCGCCTTAGCTTTGGAAATGGCCCTGCAGCGCATTCCCGGCCCGCGTAAGAAAAAGGAAATAAGCAGGGGCACCCGACCTGAATTACCGTATGTTGAAAACCCTAATGACTTTACCAACCGGATAAACTGGCATTAACAGGAAGCTGAAGCTGTAAAACAGCTAAGGCCTCCACAGATCGATAATTTTAAATAACACAAAACACATGAAGAAAGCATTTTTGTTCTTTGTGGCAGCCGGACTTCTCACGGCGGCCCATGCACAAAACCTGCAGAACAATCCTAACTCAAACCATGCCAATAAATTTGAGCAGTTGGGAACGATTCTGCCAACGCCTAATGAATACCGTACTGCCAGCGGTGCGCCCGGACCGAAGTACTGGCAGCAGCGCTGCGATTACGATATCAAGGCTACTCTGGACGAACCCAATCTGAAGCTGACCGGAACAGAAGTGATCACCTATTACAATAACTCTCCGGATGTGCTCACGTATTTATGGCTGCAGCTGGACGAGAATGAGCACAGCAGCGTAAACAATGCAAACTACCAGAATAGCAGTACCATGCCGCGCCAGACCAGCGCGCAGCAATTGCAGAACCTGGAAGACAGCAAAAAAGACAATGGCTATGGTCATAACATCACTCGCCTTACCGATGCAACTGGTAAAACACTGAAGTATACCATCAACAAGACCATGATGCGGGTAGAATTGCCGGCGCCTTTGAAACCCGGACAAAAATTCGTTTTTAACTGCGACTGGAATTATAAGATCTCCGATCGTATGTCCATGGGCGGCCGTGGCGGTTATGAATACTTCCCGGAAGACGGCAACCACCTGTTCACGATGGCCCAATGGTATCCCCGCCTTTGTGTATACAGCGATTTTCAGGGCTGGCAGAACCATCAGTTCACCGGCCGTGGCGAATTCGCCCTTACATTCGGCAATTTCAAAGTGCAGGTAACGGTTCCTTCCGACCATGTAGTGGGCGGTACCGGTGAATGCACCAACTATATGCAGAACCTTTCTGCTGCACAGCAGGCACGCTGGGCCAAGGCGCAAACTGCCAAAGAGCCCGTAGAGATCGTCACTATTGATGAAGCCAAAGCAGCGGAAAAGCAAAAAGCAAAGACAACCAAGACCTGGATCTTCAAGGCCGATAACGTGCGCGACTTTGCCTGGACCTCCAGCCGCAAATTCGTTTGGGACGCCATGCCGGTTACGGTAGAGGGCAAAAAGATCATGTGTATGAGTTATTATGGCAAGGAAGCCTACAACCTGTGGAAGCGCTATTCCACCAAGGCGGTAGCCCATACCATTAAAACCTATTCCAAATTCACCATTCCCTACCCTTACCCCGTAGCCCAAAGCGTGGAAGCCGCCAATGGTATGGAATACCCGATGATCTGCTTTAACAATGGAAGAACCAATAAGGACGGCTCCTACAGCGAGCAGACCAAATACGCCATGCTGGGTGTAATTATCCATGAAGTGGGTCATAACTTCTTCCCGATGATCGTGAACAGCGACGAGCGCCAGTGGTCCTGGATGGATGAAGGCCTTAACACCTTCGTGGAATATCTGACAGAGGAATTGTTTGATAACAAATTCCCTTCCCGCCGCGGCCCTGCCTTTACCATCACCGACTATATGAAGTTGCCGAAAGATCAGCTGGAGCCGATCATGACCAACTCGGAGAATATCATAGGGTTCGGTCCGAACGCTTATTCCAAGCCTGCCACCGGATTGAACATCCTGCGGGAAACAGTAATGGGCCGTGAGCTGTTCGACTACTCTTTTAAAGAATATGCACGCCGCTGGGCCTTTAAGCATCCTACACCGGCTGATCTGTTCCGCACCCTGGAAGATGCCAGTGGTGAAGACCTGGATTGGTTCTGGAGAGGCTGGTTCTACAGCACGGACGTAACGGACATTTCACTGGATTCCGTGAAATATGCCAAAGCCGACGTGAATGCACCGATTCCGGCCCGCATGCGCGATACTACCTTGCTGCAGCCGCTGGCCAAGCCGCAGGTAAATTCTTTCGAGGACATTTCCAAAATACGCAACCGCCAGGATCCGAATATCAAATTCTATACGGATACGGATACGTCACTGCGTGACTTTTATTGGAGATATGCACGCGGAATGGAGAATTATGACACCGCCAAATATGCCGTATCCTTCACCGGACAGGCCGAACAGCTGGACGCCGCTACTAAAGAGAAGCTGGCCAACAAGCATTTTTATGAGCTGAGCTTCAGCAATAAGGGCGGACTGGTAATGCCGATCATTATCGAATGGACCTTTAAGGATGGAACAAAAGAGATCGACCGCATTCCTGCACAGGTTTGGCGCCTGAATGAGAACAAGGTGACCAAATTCTTCATGAAGGATAAGGAAGTCGCTTCCATTAAACTGGACCCGATGCGCGAAACCGCTGACATCAATGAAAGCAACAATACCTGGGGCAGCTCCGCTAGCGAACCAAACCGTTTTGAAGTATTCAAGATGAAACAGAATGCCCGCGGCCAGACACAAGGCATTAATCCGATGCAAAAAGCCCAGGAGAAAAAAGGATTCTAAGAATTAGATTTCAAAATAGCAAAAGCCACCTTCGGGTGGCTTTTCTTTTGGAAATTACTCCGGGTGAAACGTCAGACCTCAGACTTCAGTTCCTGCGTGATCGGTTAACATAGATACTTCGATTCAAGCTATCGCAG
>DATAHC010000246.1:0-4821 GCA_036263415.1 Flavisolibacter sp. | reverse complement strand
TACCAACCTACTGCTGTATAACCGGAATGCCAACTGGGCTAAGAAACTGGATGGATTGCTGGAGCAGAATTCCCTGGTTGTAGCGGTAGGAGCAGGACATTTGCCTGGCGAAAAAGGAGTGATCAGCCTGCTTAGAAAGGCGGGGTATAAGGTTGAACCCGTGAAAAATAATATGGTTCGCAAAAAGACCCGGGAAATCTGATAAAAAAAGCCGGCTATCCGAATAGCGGAGCGCCGGCCATTATAAATCAATAAGGATCAGAACTGTTCTAATCCTGAAAAGAAAAAGCTTCCTTCAATCTGTGCATTTTCATCGCTATCGCTGCCATGAACTGCATTTTCACCCAAAGAGGTGGCAAACTGTTTACGGATCGTCCCTTCTTCTGCCTTGGATGGATCGGTGGCTCCGATCAGTGTTCTGAAATCCGCTACTGCATTCTCTTTTTCAAGAATGGCAGCTATGATCAATCCGCTGCTCATGAACTGCACCAATTCGCCATAGAAAGGCCTGGCCTTATGAACTGCGTAAAATTCTCCGGCTTTTTCTTCTGACAGCCTGGTTTGCTTCAAAGCCACGATTCGGAATCCGGACTTGATGATTTTATCCAGGATGGCGCCTGCATGGCCATTTTTCATAGCGTCAGGCTTGATCATTGTGAAGGTTCTGTTGCTCATTATTCGTGTTTTACAATTTTCGGCGCAAAGATAAGGGAAAGCGGCGGCTGGTTGTAAATGGACCGTTTCTATCTTTCTTAATAGTAGCCGCTGCCGGCGCGATTGAAAACATAAAACAAACCGGCGCTCATGGTGCTGTTGTGAATATCCCGGCCATCCCGGTAAATCGGAGCCACATCCACACTATAGCGGAGCCGGATACCAATGCCCGAATTCAATTTGTAGCCTGTGCCGAAATCAATTCCGAAACTGTTTTTTTTGAATTGTTTGCTGATGGCTAATGTTCGCGCATCAGATTCCAGGTTTGCATCGAACAAGATGCCTAACTGAACACCGGTCTCAAGATAAAGGCCTGAATTATAAAAATAGCGCTGGAGCAGGAGCGGGAAATTGAAGTAATTCAGCACTATATTTTCTTTATCTATGACAGCGCCCTGCCTGGAATAATTGATCTCCAGCTGAATGATCCTGGAAAATATATTCTGTCCGTTGCCTCCGCTTCCCAGGGCTAGTATGCCACCTGCCTGAAACGCTTTCAGGGCGGATGCCCCGGAAACATCGCCTCCCCGGAACAGGGAGGCATTATAGTCGACGTGCAGTCCCACCTTACCTGTTGCCTGAGCCAATAAACACTGAACACTACAGCAAAGTATACCTGCCATCAGCAGGATCCGGAGGTTTTTCATTCCTTTTTGCAGCAAATCTGAACGATTACGATAATCTAATTTGATAATTTGCCGACAATCCATATAAATAATCCAGGCCGGGCTGAACAAAAGGCCTGCAGGGAGTTATAATAAAAGCTTAAAGCCCCTTCCGCTATGCTAAACTTGAAACTTTGGCCTACATTTGCCGCTTCTTTATGAAGCCTGTTCAAGAGATCTATAATCAATTGGAGACGAAAAGACGAATCGTTATTACCATGCATCAGAAGCCGGATGCTGATGCCATGGGATCTGCTCTGGGACTACGGCATTTTCTGGAAACCTTCGGACATCATATCACGGTCATTTCGCCCACCAACTGGGCCCGATGGCTTAACTGGATGGAAGGCGTGGCGGATGTGATCGATTATGAATTGAACCGGGCGGAAGCCGATGCGATCCTGGACCAGGCCGAATGGCTTTTCTGCCTGGACCATAATCATTTCAGCCGGACGAAGACCATGGCTCCCAAACTGGCTGCCATCAACTGCACCAAGATCCTGATCGATCATCACCAGGAACCGGACCTGGCCTCTTTCGATTTTGGAATTTCAAGTACGGCCAAAAGCTCCACCTGCGAGATGATCTACGATTTTATTACCGGATCCGGACACCGTGCAAGGATAAATAGTGTGATTGCGGAATGTCTTTATGCCGGGGTAGTAGCGGATACCGGCTCTTTCCGGTTTTCCTCCACCTCTGCTGCCGTACATCATATGGTAGGAGCGCTGAAGGAGCAGGGACTTAATCATATCAAGGTGCATGAAGCCCTTTATGATAATTTCCTGGAGAACCGCCTGCGCTTTCTGGGTCATGTACTGAGCAACCGCCTGGAGATCAACTACGAACTGAATACTGCCCTTATTTATATTTCGAAAATCGAATTATTAAAATACGAAATCAAAACCGGCGATACGGAAGGTCTCGTAAATTATCCTTTATCCATTCAGGGCATTAAACTGGTGGGTTGCGTGATTGACCGGGATGAGGAACGGAAATGGTCCTTCCGCAGTAAAGGAGACTTTGATTGCAATACCTTCGCCCGGAAATATTTTAATGGGGGAGGGCATTTCAATGCCTCCGGAGGCCACGATTCCGCTTCCCTTCAGGAGACCGTTCAAAAATTCAAAACCGCGATACAGGAAAACAGCTCTTTATTACAATAAACAAACCGAAATGCAAATTTTAAAAACTCTTGTTGGTATTGCTTCGGCAGCAGCATTGCTGACGGCCTGCAATAATGTTGACTTTAAGAAAACGAAAAGCGGTATACCGTATAAGGTATTCAGCAGCAACAAAGGCGATTCTATCAAGCCGAATTATATTGTGAAATTCCAGGTCATTCAGCGTGTGAAAGACAGCGTGCTTTATAGCTCCTATGCGGTGAATCAACCTCAATACCTTCAGGTGCAGCCCTCCACAACCCCTTCCAACTATATGGACATAAAGGGTAACATTATGGAATTGCTTCCAAAACTGAGAAAAGGAGATAGTGTTTACATGACGCAGTCTACCGATACCATTTTCAAGCAGAATCCGGAAGCAGCGAGTAAGTCCACCTTCAAGAAAGGTGACCAGATCATTACCACGCTGCGTATCGAAGACGTATATAAAACACCTGAAGAAGCCAATGAAGCTTATACCAAAGACGCTGTAAAAAGCTTTGAAAGCAATGATAAGCAAAACCAGGAGCGCTTCCGTAAGGATACGATGGTTCAGGCAAGCCTGGCACGTGATTCAAAGATCATAGAGAACTACCTGGCTTCAAAAAATATACAGGCCAAGAAAACCGATTGGGGCATTTATGTTCAGGAACTGGCTCCCGGATCAGGTCCCAAGCCGGCACCCGGCAAATTCGCAAGTGTTCGCTATAACGGCATGAACCTGGAAGGCCAGACATTTGATTCCGGCGTTTATCCGATCCAGGTTGGTATGGGCGGATCCATCAAAGGTTTTGAAGAAGGTGTGCGCCAGCTTTCCAAGGGTGGAAAGGCACGCATTTATATCCCTTCCATTCTGGGTTACGGTCCGCAAGGTTCACCTCCCAAAATCCAACCCAATCAAATCCTTGTGTTTGACATGGAATTACTGGATATTACGGATAAGCAACCTGCACCGCAGGCCCAACCCAATATTGATACCACGCAAAGACAATAACGGATCGTATTTATATTATTACGAACTTTATAGCCCACCGCAAGGTGGGCTTTTCTATTATTACACATGAAAGGAGTCCCGTTTTTAATCCAAATTCCAAGACATCCATCCCTTACAAAACAAAAGCTGTACGGATTCACGCCATCATTTCACATTCCTATGCATTAACCGCAAAATATTGACGTTTCGCCGGTGATGGCCGATAGAGAAAGCAGTTCGAAAGAATTGCTTTTTTATTGCGCATAGGCGCTTACCAGTTCAATGACCTCCCTGGCTTCGCGAACATCGTGGGCCCGCAGAATGGAAGCGCCGCCCAACACTGCCAGCGTATGTACCACGCTGGTTCCATTCAAGGCCTGCTCTGCCGTTGTATTCAAGGTTTTATAAACGGTGCCTTTACGGGAAAGTCCTACCATTACAGGCCGCTGCAGATTACTGAAAACCGGTAACCCTTTAAGCAGTTGAAAATTATGCGCGATCGTTTTACCAAAGCCAAAGCCCGGATCGATAATGATATCCCGAATGCCTGATTGTTGCAGTAAAGTCAACCGGTCATTCAGGTAATCATACACTTCTGTAACAACATTCTGATAGACCGGATGGTCCTGCATATGCTGCGGATCACCTTTCATGTGCATCAGCACATAAGGCACCTGAAGCCTGGCAACCGTGTTTAGTAATTCCGGGTCCAGACTGCCCGCACTGACATCATTGATGATCGATGCGCCTGCGGAAACAGCTTCTTCTGCCACCTCAGCATAAAACGTATCTATGGAAAGTAGGGCTTCGGGAAATTCCCTGGAAAGTGCTGCCATCAGCGGAATCACTCTTTTCAGTTCCTCTTCAACTGGTACCCGCTGACTTCCGGGGCGCGTACTTTGTCCGCCCAGGTCAATAATGGCAGCTCCCTGTTTGAGCATCGTTTCTGCCCTGGACAGGCATGCTGCTTCGAGATGGCTTCTGCTGCCCGAGTAGAAGGAATCCGGGGTGCTGTTGATGATACCCATTACTACCGGTTGATCCAGGACCAGAAGCTTTCCTTTGCAATTGAGGGTGAACATATGCGCCAGTTTGTTACTTTTGAAGCTAATATAGTTTAATATTTCAGACGATGGGAGATACCAATCAGCAGTATGATCAGGCTGTTCAATCCTGTGAAACAATTTTCTTAAAAAAGACAAAGGATTACGGAACCTCCTGGAGGGTGTTACGCACCATTTCGATTGTCGATCAGATCTACATAAAAGCACAGCGTATCCGGACCATTCAGGAAAAGGGCGCTCAG
>DATAHC010000245.1:0-2480 GCA_036263415.1 Flavisolibacter sp. | reverse complement strand
ACGCATCCCAAAGTGGAAGAAGCCATGAGAGAATCAGAATCCATTATCAAAAGCTATCTGGTGGGCCTTCTGATCCAGATCAGCTATATCACTATTTTGCTGGGAGGCATTCTTTTCTTCATTGGTATCAAGCATGCTATTTTGATCGGGGCCATCTTTGCCGTACTTAACCTGATTCCTTATGTCGGCGCCCTGATCGGCAATATTATAGGAGTTTTGCTCACCCTTTCTTCCTCGCAGGAAATGTGGCCGGTATTTGCGGTATTAGGTACGATTGCCTTTGTTCAGTTCCTCGATAATAATATTCTGATGCCACGCATCGTCGGATCGAAAGTGAAAATCAATGCTTTGATAACTATAGTTGGGGTCATTGTGGCAGGGGCTCTGGCCGGGGTATCTGGTATGTTTTTGTCCTTACCTGTCATAGCAGTCATGAAAATCATATTTGATCGTACCGAAATGTTGAAGCAATGGGGTGTTTTGCTGGGGGATGAACGCCCTAAAAGAAGCCCGATGCAATTTCCGGTTTTCCGCAGAGGCGATAAAAAAGTTCAGAAGGAGCTGGAACGGGAAAATGATATTGAACCTCCCAAATTAGAGGAATAGGCGTAGATGCTTACTCAAAAAACACTTTGACTGTTTGGTAAAACAAACGGTTTTGTACCATACTGCTAACCTGCTGACTGCTTTCGTTATAACCTTTCAATCCAAAGAGACCGGCGGCATTGCCTTTATTGATCGCAATTTCCATATAGCCGGCACTGTTGAAAAGAACAAGTTTTTCACCCTGAGGCACATCGGCGTAGGATCCACTGATCCGCTCAATCATTTCATCCCGTTTGAATACGATTTTAAAGCGGCGTCCTTTACGTTGCTGCTCAAATTGTTCCTGGGTGATATTGACCACCACATTTTCGAAGTTGTCTATGAAAATGATTTGCCCTTCAATCCAGTCTTCACCATGTAAGGGGCGTAATGGATTTTTTTCAATATACTGGGTATCGGGAACCCCTATTCGTTGTACCGGCTCGCCATTCATAAGCTGTGTAATGGCTTTGGCGGCCACATCGATACAGTATAAGGTATTCTTGATAGCCGTTTTTTCCAGTGGAACACCGATCACCATTTCAGGTCGCTCTTCCAGTATCATACCCATTAGTCCATTATCCGCGCAGATAAGGTATTGATTGTTATGATAGGCAAAGAGCAGTTGTTCCGGCCTGGAATCAAAAAGATTGACGAGCACAATGTGATAGGTATACTCGGGAAAGTTCTTTATGGCATTCCGGCATACATAAGCTGCCTGAGGATGATTAAAAGGAGAAAGCTTATGGGTTATATCGATTATATGAAATTCCGGGTTGATCCTTAACAAGCGCCCTTTTACTGCACCGACCAGGTAATCCTGCTCGCCAATATCGGATGTCAGTGTGACTAGGGGCATGAATTGTATAGGGATTAGGTTTTACTGATTATAGTTATGGTTATTTTCTACCTGCAATATTATTCAATATCGAACCATGTAAATTTTTTATTTGCGTATTCTGTTCTCTATTTATCAATTCCGCATCTTTCATTGCTGATGAACAAATGAAAAAAGAAAACAAACAGCATGAAGCGAGACAAAGACTCTTATTTTACCAGCTTGCCTTCTTTCAGGAAAAACTTCCTCAGCACCTGATCGGCCCATCCCGGAAAGAACTTATTCATCAGCACTGTTCTCTTGCCCGTGAACGTAAGTACGAGACTTCTTTTCCTGGATCTGATGGCCTGAAGTATATACTGAGCACAATCTTCTGCCGACATCATTTTCCCTTCATCCATGGGCGTATCTCCATGTGCAGTACCTGTTTTGTCCAGTGCTGCCAGGCGGATGTTACTGGTAGTGAATCCAGGGCAGACCCACATGACATGGACCCCATCATCAAATAGTTCCGGACGCAGGGCTTCCAGCCAACCCTGTAAAGCAAACTTTGAAGCGGAGTAACCACTTCTTCCGGGAAGTCCGCGATAACCGGCAATGGAAGAAATACCGACAATGATCCCTTTGCGTTCGATCAGAGCGTTTAAAGCGTATTTGGTACAGGCCACTGCTCCGAAAAAGTTGGTATCCATTACCTTTTTGAAAACATTCAGATCCGTTTCCTTTACCAGAGCACGCATAGAAACCCCGGCATTATTGATCAGGATATCAATTCCTCCCCAAACTTCAATGGTGGATTCGATAAAATGACGGCAGTCGTTTTCATTACTTACATCTGCCACAACGGTATGTAACGGATAGGAAGCATAGGAAGCCTGAAGGCTATAGAGCTTATCATGATGGCGACTGCAGGTAGCAACCTTTGCCCCCTGCATCAGTAACTGGTCCACAAGCGCTTTTCCAATGCCGTCTGTACCACCGGTTACCACAACAACTTTATTCAAGAAAAACCCTTTCATAGTACCCTGATTTACGATGCGCAAACCTAATTTAAAAT
>DATAHC010000244.1:0-4902 GCA_036263415.1 Flavisolibacter sp. | reverse complement strand
CCGGTTCTTCCCGATCTATCCTACTTCGGTACTGCTGCGCTACCATTTCCCGGTACATACCTATCTTAAAAAAATGACCATACCGGTGACCCTGCTACATGGCACGGCCGATGAAGTGATACCTTATGCGCAGGCCAGCCGGCTGGCGGCAGAAAATCCATCGTCAAAGTTGATTACGATACCGAGCGGGCGGCACAACAACCTGGCAGGCTTTCCCCGGTTCCAGGCAAAGCTCGATTCCCTGCTCAGTCAAAACTGACCGGTACCACTACATTTCGCTTATTCTTTTTTACTTTCTCGGGAATCGCCTTCAGCACTTCCTGCCGGAGGATCTCGATCAGCTTCTTCTTTACAAAATCGCGATGCACCACCAGGCTGACCTCCCGCATCGGCGCCGGGGCCTTGAAATAACGAAGATGCTGCTGTTGCCTGGCTGTCATGTCCAGTGTAGCCAGTTCGGGCATGATGGTCACGCCATCATTCAGGTCCACCATGCGGCGTAAGGTTTCAATACTTCCCGCCTCATATTCGAAATGCCGTCCCCCAGTGGTTTTTTTCCGCAGCTCGCACAGGTTCATGATCTGCGAACGGAAACAGTGCCCTTCTTCCAGCAGCCATAATTTACTGGCATCGATATCGCGGGCCAGCACATAGTTCTTTTTATAGGCCGTATTATTCCTGGATACGTAGGCTACCAGCTCCTCATAGAATAAAACATCTTCCCGGATCCCGGCTTCGTTGATCGGTGTTACCAGAATGCCGGCATCGATACGGCCTTCCCGCAGCCGCTCCAGCAGTGTTTTCGTGGTCAGTTCTGTAACACTCAGCTTTACCTGCGGGAACTTATCCGTTAGTGAAGTAACAAAAAGAGGCAGGAGGTAGGGCGCCAGCGTGGGTATGATCCCGATGCGAAGCTCGCCGTTGATGATTCCCTTGCGGGAGTCGATGCTTTCCAGCAGGCTATCCCTTTCAGCCAGGATACGGCGGGCTTTTTCAATGATCTCTTCCCCTGCTTCAGTGGGAAGGACCGGCTGCTTGCTGCGGTCGAAGAGCTTCAGGCCCAGCTCCTGCTCCAGCTTATGGATCTGCATACTAAGGGTAGGCTGGGTAACATGACAATTGTCGGCTGCCAGTGCAAAATGCCGGTAGGTATCAAGCGCCACGATATATTCCAGTTGTATCAGGGTCATAGGTTTTTTCTATCAGATCATAAAAGTAATTGATCGAAGCTATATTAAAATAATAGGGAACTTTATTATCGGAAGGATGATAAACTGTTACCGACAATGAGATTTTCTCCAGCGCAACGTTTAAAAAGAAAGCCCCTTTCCAGGGGCTTTTATGATTCGTAAAGCTTTACTTTTTCATCCGTCACGTCGAGCTTGTAATGCCCTCCTATTTTCAAGGCATAGTTCTCTCTTTCATGGCTGACGGGGAACTGGTAGCATACCGGGTAATCAAACTCCTTTACATGTTCCCGGATGAGTTCATAAACCGATTTACCAAAAGGCCGGTCTGTATCCTTTATATCGGTGAACCCGCCGATAATCAATCCTTCCAGTTTATCCAGCTTACCAGCTCTTTTCAACTGAAGGATCATCCGGTCAATCGTGTACAGGTATTCGCCTACGTCTTCAATAAACAGGATCTTATGCTTCACTGCAAGGTCCGATGGTGTGCCGATCAAATGCACCAGTAAACTAAGGTTACCACCCACCAGTTCGCCTTTTGCTTCCCCTGTCCGATTCATTGGATGAGGAGCGCATTCATAGTCGGCCGGCTCTCCTGCAAGTGCCTTCCGAACACTTTGAATATAGGCCGATTCAGCGCCACCGTCGTTATAGGCACTCGCCATGGGAGCATGGAGCGAAGCGATCTTGAACCGGGTCAGGATATGCGCATGCAAAACGGTGATATCGCTGTAGCCGACCAGCCATTTGGGATGCTTACGGAATTTCTTGAAGTTCAGCCGGTCAATGATCCGGCTCATACCATAGCCGCCACGCGCACAGATAATGGCTTTAATGTCTTTATTATCGAGCATCTCCTGGAAATCGGCCAGCCGCTCCTCATCGGTTCCCGAGAAATAATTTTCGGACTGGCTGTGGGTCGTTGCCCCCATCACCACCGTATATCCCCAGGCATCGAGCGTTTCGATACAGGTCTGCATTTTTTCAACGGGCATATAGCCTGCGGGAGCCACAATACCGACAGCATCACCTTTTTCCAGATAGGGAGGAATGTGTATACTCATATTCTATTTCAAAGTTGATATTTTCATATGATCAGGATCTTCCTGGCTTTATGTTTCTACCAGCCTGGAACCGGAATCCAGTACGGTAAGGCGGTGCCGGACGCCGCATTTCAGGGCAAAATTATTCTTCTGATGACCTACCGGAAAGTCGAACGCTACCGGGATTTTCAGTGCCGCCGTTTTTTCGAGTACGATTTCGGATAAGGATCGCCCGAACTCGGAACCCGGATCATCCGGCTTGATCTTAAAGCCCCCCACGATCAGTCCCTTCAGCTGATCCAGCTTTCCGGAGCGCTTCAGGTTCCAGAACATACGGTCAATGCTGTAGAGGTATTCGCCGGTATCTTCCACAAAAAGGATCTTGTTGCGGGTATCGATATCAGAAGGGCTTCCTGCGAGTGTTTCCAGCGTTTTCAGGTTACCACCGATCAGTATTCCTTCGGCAGAACCGGGCCTGTTGCCCTCAGCAGCAGGTGCTTCATACGTCATCTTTTTACCGGACAGCGCCTCGCGTATAGAATTGATGGTCTCCACCTGGATGGGCTCTGCCTGCGTCCATATATCCGGAAAACTATTGGTCATCTTGGAATGAAGCGTTGCGATCTGGCAATTCCGGTGTATATGAGCGTGCAGCACGGTAATATCACTGAAGCCAATCAGCCATTTCGGTTTTCTCCGAAAGGCTTTCCAATCCAGCCGGTCTACCAGTCGGATGGCGCCATAGCCACCCCTGGCGCACATGATAGTCTTGATGTCCGGGTCGTCCAGCATCTGCTGGAGATCGGACAGGCGCTCTTCATCCGTGCCGCCAAAGCTGTGATCCTGCTTTCCGATCGCATTTCCCACCTTGATCTGAAAACCCCAGGATTGCATCAGCTGCGAAGCCGGAAGGATACTTTCCGCCGGCGTATAGCCCGCCGGGGACGTAATGCCAATGACATCTCCTGCCTTCAGAAAAGGCGGCTGCCGGAATACCAGCTCCTCGTCCGGCACCGTATCCTTATGGGGAGACTTTGCCCAGGAGGCACTGATGCCCGCCAGCAAGAGGCTCGTTGTATTCAGGAAATGCTTACGATTCATGGGTCCACAATTTATCAATTGTTCCCTCAAATTAAAAGGAGTAAACCGCTTTGCGGTATTTTTGCCGTTGCGCCGGTAGCCAATATTTTGTTAAGCGGCTCTTTTGCCCCTGGAAACCGCCGCTGTATTGCTACCAGGAAGGCTATTTTACATACTAAGAAACCATAGAATGACAGCAAAACGATACCTGATCACCTCCGCCCTGCCCTATGCCAACGGATTGAAGCATATCGGCCACCTGGCGGGGGCCTACCTGCCCGCCGATATCTATGTGCGCTACCTGCGCGCACAGAAACGCGATGTCGTATTCGTTTGCGGGAGTGATGAACACGGAACGGCCATACCCATCCAGGCCATGAAAGAGGGAACCACACCTCAGCAGATCATCGATAAGTATCATGTGATCATGAAGCAGAACTTCGATGACCTGTCGATCTCCTTTGATGTTTATGACCGCACCAGCAATCCCATTCACCATGAAACCGCCCGGGAGTTCTTTACGTACCTGAATGAGCGCGGTGAACTGGAAACCAGGGAAACAGAGCAATATTATGATGAGCAGGCCCAGACCTTTCTGGCCGACCGTTATATTAAAGGCACCTGCCCGAACTGCGGCTATGAGCATGCTTATGGCGATCAGTGCGAACGCTGCGGCACATCGCTCAGTCCTGATGAACTGATCAATCCGGTAAGCACCCTGAGCGGAGCGGCACCCATAAAGAAAAAGACCACGCACTGGTACCTGCCGCTTAACAAGCATGAGGACTGGCTGCGTAGCTGGATCCTGAACGACCACCAGAACGATTGGAAGACCAATGTGCTGGGGCAGTGCAAGAGCTGGATCGATGCCGGGCTTCAACCCCGGGCCGTAACCCGCGACCTGGACTGGGGCGTAAAAGTTCCGCTGGCAGATGCCGAAGGCAAGGTGCTGTATGTGTGGTTCGACGCCCCTATCGGTTATATCAGTGCTACCAAGCAATGGGCGCTGGATGCTGGCAAAGACTGGAAGCCCTACTGGCTGGACAAGGATACCAAACTGGTTCATTTTATCGGTAAGGATAATATCGTATTCCACTGCATCATCTTTCCCGTGATGCTTCACCTGCATGGCTATATTGTTCCGGATAATGTTCCGGCCAATGAATTCATGAACCTGGAAGGCGACAAGATGAGTACCAGCCGCAACTGGAAGCTGGAGATGCAGGATTATATAGATGACTTCATCAAGAAAGAGAATGGAGGTCCGCAGCTGGCTGACGCACTACGGTATTATCTTACTACCATCCTTCCTGAAAACAAGGACAGCGAGTTTACCTGGAAAGGCTTTCAGGATGCGGTAAACGGTGAGCTGGTTGCTATTTTCGCCAATTTCTTCAACCGGACCTTTGTGCTGATGCATAAGCTGACGGGAGGCAAGGTGCCGCCCCTGCATACTGAGGTGCTGGATGCTAAAGACCGCAGCCTCCTGGCAGAGCTGGAAGCAGCACGCTTAAAGACGGAAGGCTTTCTGGAAGAATACAAGTTCAGGGATGCCCTGTTCACGGTGATCGACCTGGCCAGGAGCGGTA
>DATAHC010000243.1:0-4400 GCA_036263415.1 Flavisolibacter sp. | reverse complement strand
CATGCTGGTGATCCTGTTCAGCACCAACGGTCATTTCTGGGGCCATATCTTCTGGCCTCCGGGGGTTCCGTTCCTGGTAAAGCTGATCCTGATCCCGGTGGAATTTGCCGGTGTGTTCATTAAACCGATCGCCTTAATGATCCGTCTTTTTGCGAACATGGTAGCCGGTCACATCGTGATCATCTGTTTCATTTCACTGATCTTCATTTTCGGGGCCATGAACAAGGGCGCGGGTATCGGGTTTTCACCGGTTTCCCTGGCGTTCACCATATTCATCTACCTGATCGAGATCCTGGTGGCCTTTATCCAGGCCTTCATTTTCACGAACCTGACGGCCGTATTCATCGGGCAGGCTTTTGAAACCGGTCATGGACATGATACGCACGACGATCCACATCCTACGCATAACGGAGGAGAAAAAGAATTTGCGCTTTAATTTTTTTCATCATAAACAAAAACAAACAGTATGTCTTTAATGAATCTTTTGTTGCAGGTTGGTGCCGAGGGTACACAAGCCATCGTTGACGTATCCAAATCTCACCTGGGTGGTGCGATCGGTGCGGGTTTAGCAGCGATCGGCGCCGGTATCGGTATCGGTCAGATCGGCCGTGGTGCAGTAGAATCTATTGCCCGTCAGCCGGAAGCAGCCAATGACATTCGTGCCAACATGATCCTGACTGCTGCGTTCGTTGAGGGTGTTGCCCTTTTCGCCGTAATCGCAGGTATCCTGGCTGTATTGAAATAATACAGGCACTAACTTATTACTGCATCTCAAGCACAGGGCGGCGGATGCAGTAATACTTCTCTGAAGAACTCTGTTTTTTGATGTTTATTAAAATCTTGAACAACTGATATGGAACTGTTATTACCCGGCTTAGGACTGATCTTCTGGACCCTGATAGCCTTCATCCTGGTGTTTATCATTCTTAGAAAATTCGCCTGGAAACCCATCCTGGCCTCTCTAAACCAGAGAGAACGCACCATTGCCGAATCACTGGAAACGGCTTCACGCGTGAAAAAGGAAATGGCCCAGCTGAAAAGCGAGAATGAAGAGCTGATGGCGAAAGCCCGAGAAGAAAGAGGCGCCATGCTGAAAGAAGCCAGAGAAACCAAGGACCGCATCATCAACGAAGCGAAAGAGCAGGCCAAGGTGGAAGCCAATAAGATCATCATCGATGCCCAGCAGCAGATCAACGCCCAGAAAATGGCCGCGCTGACGGAAGTGAAGAACCAGGTGGGCAAGCTGGTGGTGGAAGTAACCGAGAAAGTATTGCGCCGGGAATTGAGCACACCAGCCGCCCAGGAAGCGCATATCAAGGACCTGGTAAATGAAGTGAAGCTTAATTAGCTGATTAGCTGATGAAAAGAGACCTAAACTAATCGGACAAATTAGTAGTAATAAAAGAATATGCTGAACCCAAGAGTCGCCTCGAGATATGCCAAATCCTTACTGGACCTGGCCCTTGAAAAAGGCCAGCTGGAACAGGTGCATACGGATATGCAGTACCTGCAGCAGCTAACGAAAGGGAGCCGCGAGTTCCTGAAACTGCTGCGGAGTCCGGTGGTAAAAGCCGATGTAAAGAACAAGGCCGTTGATGCCGTTACCAGCGGCAAGATCGGTGAGCTGACCAAAGCCTTTACCCATCTGCTGATCAACAAGGCCCGGGAAGCCGTGCTGCCGGAAGTGATCACTTCCTTTATTCAGCAGTACAAGCATCATAAAAATATCCAGACCGTGAAGCTGACCACTGCCGTGCCGGTGACCGACCAGCTCCGCAATGCGATCATCGAACAGGTGAAAAAGACCAGCGATCTGCAAACCATTGAACTGGAGACGGCAGTAGACCCGAGCCTGATCGGCGGGTTTGTGCTGCAGGCAGGCGACAAGCTGGTAGATGCCAGCATTGCTTACGACCTGAAGGAAATTTCGAAACAATTTGAGAATAACGATTTTATCTATAAAGTGCGTTAAGGAGCCGTGGCTGCTACCACGATCCGGAACGCCGAACGAAACAGCAATCATTCAATCTAAAAATTTAAATCTGCTATATGCCAGAAATAAAACCAGATGAAATAAGCGCCATACTTCGCCAGCAACTGAGCGGCTTCAATGCCGGAGCGGACCTGGAAGAAGTAGGTACGGTATTACAAATGGGCGATGGTATTGCCCGTGTTTATGGACTAGGAAATGTTCGCGCCGGTGAGCTGGTAGAGTTTGAGAACGGTGTGCAGGGTATTGCCCTGAACCTGGAAGAGGATAATGTGGGTGTGGTACTGATGGGAGAGATGGGTGTGCTCCAGGAAGGTTCTAAAGTGAAACGTACCGGCCAGATCGCTTCTATCAAAGTAGGAGAGGGCATGGTTGGGCGCGTGGTAAACACCCTGGGCGAACCGATCGACGGTAAAGGTCCGATTGCAGGTGAGCGTTATGAAATGCCGCTGGAGCGTAAGGCTCCGGGCGTAATTTACCGCGAGCCGGTAAAAGAGCCGCTGCAAACCGGTATCAAGGCGATCGATGCGATGATCCCGATAGGGCGCGGACAGCGTGAGCTGGTGATCGGCGACCGCCAGACCGGTAAAACGGCGATCTGTATCGATACCATCATCAATCAGAAAGAATTTTACGAAGCCGGCCAACCGGTATATTGTATCTATGTAGCAATAGGCCAGAAGGCTTCTACCATTGCAGGAGTGATGAAGAACCTGCAGGATGCCGGAGCGATGGCCTATACGGTGATCGTTGCCGCTTCTGCTTCCGAACCCGCTCCGCTGCAATTCTACGCTCCGTTTGCCGGTGCTGCCATCGGTGAATTCTTCCGCGATACCGGCCGTCCTGCCCTGATCATCTATGATGATCTGTCCAAGCAGGCCGTAGCCTACCGTGAAGTATCCCTTCTGTTACGCCGTCCGCCGGGCCGTGAAGCGTATCCGGGTGACGTATTCTACCTGCACAGCCGTTTGCTGGAGCGTGCAGCCAAGGTTATTGCCAACGATGCCGTAGCCAAACAGATGAACGACCTGCCGGAAAGCATCAAGCACCTGGTAAAAGGTGGTGGTTCGCTGACAGCGCTGCCGATCATTGAAACACAGGCCGGTGACGTATCAGCCTATATCCCAACCAATGTGATCTCCATTACCGACGGACAGATCTTCCTGGAGTCGAACTTATTCAACGCCGGTATCCGTCCTGCGATCAACGTAGGTATCTCTGTAAGCCGCGTGGGTGGTAACGCCCAGACCAAGGCGATGAAGAAGGTTTCGGGAACCCTGAAACTGGACCAGGCCCTGTACCGTGAGCTGGAAGCCTTCTCCAAATTCGGTGGTGACCTCGATGCCGCTACCAAATCGGTGATCGATAAAGGAGCTCGTAATGTGGAGATCCTGAAGCAGCCGCAATATGCGCCGGTACCTGTAGAGAAGCAGGTAGCGATCATTTACCTGGGTACCCAGGGCTTGCTGCGCGACATCCCTGTACGCCGCGTAAAGGAATTTGAAGAGCATTTCCTGATGGAAATGGACAACAAGCTTCCGGATGTACTGCAGTCATTCAAGAAAGGCGCCTTGCCAGAGGACGGCATCAAGAAGATGGTGGACCTAGCGAATGGTATCATTCCACAGTATAAGTAAGTGTTATAAAAATAAAAAGGGCGGTCTGAGGACCGCCTTTTTTATTTTTATAACGGTCCACAGTCGACCGTCCACAGTCCACAGACGCGAACTATAATTTGCCAGCCTGATACAGCTGTCAGACTTCAGCTTCCGTACTATCATTTATACCAGCGTGATGCAGTTGTCAGACTTCAGCTATCGGAGTTCAGAACATATCCTATTATTTGATCAGTAATCTTATTCAATCAAAGAATGGTGCAGGCTGGTTATACATGCTTTTCTGATCTATATATTTAAGTGATTCGAAACCAGTGATCTTATCGGTTAGTGAAATTTTATTTGCGGAAACGCTTGCATTTATCGGGTCTGCGGATTTACTTTGTCCTCACAATCCGTTACCAATCTCTCCCGAAAAGCCGGTCAATTAATCTACATCTCCGGAAAGCCACAAAGACGACCTTTAGAAAACTTAATTGATCCCGACTATGAACGTAGTATGTACTACAGCAAATGGACACTTATTCCTTTCTGCTACTCCGCCGGTACATATGATCCTTCACTGCAATGCTGTCAACAGCTTACCTGC
This sequence comes from Flavisolibacter sp., assembly GCA_036263415.1. Classification (GTDB taxonomy): domain Bacteria; phylum Bacteroidota; class Bacteroidia; order Chitinophagales; family Chitinophagaceae; genus Flavisolibacter. The sequence continues at coordinate 205 of DATAHC010000243.1, read as the reverse complement.
ACCGGTTGAATCAACCCAGTTTTCACAACAATACTAATTTGCTTTTCCTGAAAAGGAACCGCTGCATCCAAACCTCCTTTCGAAAACCGCCTCACGATCCTCCTTCCGTCAGAACCGTTTCCACTCCATCCTTTTGAATTACAGTATCGATTCCTGGAAAGCCTCAAGGCACGTTTACACCTATAAGGCATTATAAAAACGATCT
>DATAHC010000242.1:0-5355 GCA_036263415.1 Flavisolibacter sp. | reverse complement strand
GGATAATGTGCCGCCCCGCATCTGCACCGTTACTTCATCCACCAATAAAAAATTCATCATCCGCATCGAGGATAACGGTATCGGTATGACGCGTGAAACGGTCAAGCGCATCTTTGAGAAGTTCTACCGGGCGCATACCGGCAATATCCATAATGTAAAGGGATTTGGTCTGGGCCTTAGCTATGTAAAAAGTGTAGTGGATGCGCACGATGGCAGTATCAAGGCGGAAAGTACGCTTGGAAAAGGCAGTTGCTTCACAATCGAGCTGCCATTGAAAACCACTCATTAGGAACGCCACAACAAGCTGCTGTCGCCATAGCTGAGAAAACGGTACTGGTTTTCCAGGGCATGGGCATATACCTTCTTCCAGTCCTCTCCGATAAAGGCGGCAATCAGTAAGAGTAAGGTAGATTGAGGCTGATGGAAATTCGTGATGAGCCCAACCGGTACTTTAAAGGAATAGCCGGGAACAATGATCAGGCTGGTGCGGCAATGAATTTCATCTATCAGCTGCTGATTCATCCACTCCAGTAGACCGCCGAAGCTCTGCCGGTAAGAAATATGATGATACTTTTTCTCCAGCTCATAACACTCCCATTGATGTAGGATCAGTCCTTCATCCGCCAGCTCATGCATTACTTTTATGGCGATCCAGTGCAGGCTTTCCAGGGTGCGAAGTGAGGTAGTGCCAACGGCAAGGATATTTTCGCTGTCAATCAATTCTATTAGTGTTTGCTTCTTTATACTGAAGGGCTCGCTGTGCATATCATGCCCTTCCATCGTTTCGGCTTTTACAGGCTTGAAAGTGCCGGCTCCTACATGGAGCGTTACATAACTGAGGGAAACTTGATTTTGCTCTAGTTCCTGCATCACAGCAGAGGTAAAATGCAGCGCTGCAGTTGGCGCAGCAACAGAACCTTCCGCTTCACTGAAAACGGTTTGATAGCGTTCCTGATCTGTTACCGAAGGCTTTCTTTTGATATAGGGTGGAAGTGGAATAGCGCCTGCAGCATGAAGCATTTGGACGAAGCTGAGTTCAGATGGTTCCCACTGGAATTCAATTAAAAAACTATCGTTTTCCTTGCTTAAAAAACGAGCCGCTACCGAAATAGATTGACCGTTCCATTCGATCTCTTTGGTTAGAACCTGGCCATTTTTCCATTTGGAAGCGCCTCCGATAAGGCATCTCCATATTGCCGGTCCCTGCTGATGCATAGCGGCTGTAAGGGTCTGCTCGTAAGGTTCCAGGCAAAAGATCTCGATGCTCCCTCCGGTTGGTTTCTGAAAGAGTAACCGGGCTTCAATCACCCGGGTATTGTTCAGTACTAATGTGTGAAAAGGTGAGATTTGATGAACGACTTCTTTGAAGATATGATCTTCTATCCGGCCGCTCTTGTATACCAGCAATTTAGATTGGTCACGCTCTTCCAGAGGAAACGCAGCAATTCGGTCGTCAGGAAGGGAATAGGTATAATCGGCAATTTTAATGGTCTGAGGCTTCATATGTGTTACGGCAAACAGCCGTCATTTTGAGAATTCTAAAGCTAAAATGGAGGTAATGCACATATATTTTCGGTTATCCACACTTCATTCACACCCTTATCGCATTAAAAATTATTTTATTGCCTGAAAAGCAGTACTGGACGGCATTCCAGTCCACCTAGTCGTGTGGAAAAATTAAGCAGCCGAAAAAAGGGCTTTCAAAGTGGGAAAATGTGTTATTTTGTGTTAAATCAAGTCACTCTGCCTCCAATCCATTGAAAATGACAGGTTTCTTAGGTGAATTCGAAGCAACTCTGGACACAAAAGGTCGTTTCCTCCTTCCGGCTGGCTTAAAAAAGCAACTCCCGGAAGGCGAAAATACACGATTTGTTATCAACAGAGGCTTTGAGAAATGCCTGACCTTATATCCAAAACAAAGCTGGGACCCCTTATATGAGAAGATTAGCCAGTTGAATGATTTTGACCCTGCGGTCAGAAGCTTTCGCCGGTACTTCCTGAATGGGGCGATTGAAGTAGAGCTTGATTCCGCCGGACGCTTACTGTTGAGCTCGAATCTGAAGGAATATGCGGCGCTGGAAAAGGATATTGTCCTTTCCGCAGCGGTCGACAAAATTGAGATCTGGTCGAAAGACAACTATGATAAGTTCTTTGATTCCTATTCGCCGGATGATTTTAAGGCACTGGCTAAACAGGTGATGGTGAAAGGAGAGGATAGTAAATAACGGGATATGAAAAAACAGCATGTCAGCGAAAGCCAACTTCCTGCAGCTTCACCCGACACCACTGCTTATCACATTCCGGTATTGTTACAGGAGGTATTAGAGCAGCTGAAAATAAAGCCGGATGGTACCTATGTGGATTGCACGTTTGGTGGCGGTGGCCATTCCAGGGCTATTTTGGAAAGGCTGGGTCCGGGAGGAAGGCTGGTAGCCTTTGACCAGGATGCAGATGCCCGGCAAAACATTCCGGAAGACAGCCGCGTCCTTTTCATACCGCATAATTTTCGTCACCTGCAGCGGTTTCTGAGGCTGAACGAGATTGATGAGGTGGATGGGATCCTGGCAGATCTGGGTGTTAGCAGCCATCAGTTTGATGAAGCAGGCAGGGGGTTTTCAACCCGGTTCGACGCTGCGATGGATATGCGGATGGACCAGCGCCAGGAAAAAACAGCCTTTCACGTGATCAGTTCTTACGCTGAACAGCAATTACACAAATTGTTTGAGCAGTATGGCGAGGTCACCAATTCGAAAACCCTGGCCAAAACAATCGTGGAATTGCGGCGTACCACCTCACTGGAAACCATAGAGGCTTTTAAAACGGCATTGAGCCCGGTAGTTAAGGGTAATCCCAACAAATACTTTGCTCAGGTTTTCCAGGCCTTGCGCATTGAAGTGAATGATGAATTGGGCGCGTTGAAAGAGATGTTGATGCAGGTGCCGGGGGTGCTTAAAATGGGAGGAAGGGTGGCGATCATCACCTTTCATTCACTGGAGGATAGGATCGTAAAGGTTTTTTTCAGGGACAACAGCTTTGAGGCGCCGGAAGAAAATCCCTTTACAACAACAGAGAAACCAAAGTATCTGAAAACAGTTAATAAGAAGCCGGTTACGGCTTCTGAACAGGAAATAAAAAGAAATCCCCGGTCCCGGAGCGCCAAGCTAAGGGTAGCCGAAAAAATAGGAAACTGAGAATCCGTATCCCTTGAGGACTTGTTGAAGAAAAACCGGTTATGCCAACAGCAAAAAAAACGAAAGAGCAAAAGGAGCAGAAGTTTCGCTGGAAACGGTGGCTGAACTACCAGTCGATTGTGAAGCAAATGCCTTTTTTCCTCTTCCTGGCCTTACTGGCGGTGATCTATATCTATAACGGGCACTATGCGGATAAAACGATTCGTGATATCAACAGGACCAGTAACGAATTGAAGGAATTGCAATATGAATACAAGTCGGTAAAAGGTGATGTGTTATTCAGAAGCAAACAGAGTGAATTGATGGAAGCGGTTAAGCCCCTGGGTTTAAAAGAGCTGACTGCTGAACCCATTGTATTGATGGACAGCACGAAAAACTGAAGGGTTCAAAAGACCTGGATAAACAGAAAAGTAACGAAGCGCAATAACACAAAACCAATTGTCGGAACGTGGAGATCAAACGCGACATATTATGGAGAGTTTACCTGAGTTTCCTCGGCGTTGTGTTGCTGAGCTTCATCGTAATGGGCCGCGCTTTCTACATCCAGCGCATCGAAGGCAACCATTGGCGCAGCATGTCAGACAGCATGCACCAGAAATTCATTGAACTGGATGCGGAGAGGGGTACCATCTACAGTGAGGATGGCCAGATGCTGAGCACCTCCGTTCCTTACTTCGACGTGTATATGGATTTCGGAGCAGAAGGGCTGCGGGATAAGAGTGGTAAGCGATTCAAGGAAAATCTTGATTCATTTGCTATTTCCCTTGCGCAATTCTTTAAAGATAAAACGGCAGCAGCCTATAAAAAGGACCTGCAATTGGCCTATAATGAAAAGGAGCGCTATTATCAGCTGAAGAAAGGGCTCACCTTCGAGCAATACAAAACGTTCCGGGCTTTTCCCTTGGTGAAGCTGGGTCGTAATAAAAGTGGTGTCATTGCCGAAGTGAAAAGCAAGCGGCTGAATCCTTTTGGTTTGCTGGCAAAAAGAACGATCGGACTGTCCCGCGATAATGCGCAGAACGTGGGATTGGAAAGAACCTTCGACACGTTGCTGAAAGGTACCACCGGTAAGCGGCTGGTACGTTTTATTGCTGGCGGAGCTCCTGTTCCGGTAGAAGGCTACGAGATCGATCCGGAAAACGGTCACGATGTAATGACGACGCTCGATGTTCAGATTCAGGATATAACGGAATCGGCCCTCCTGAAAATGATGGTACAGAGTGAATCGCAGTATGGCACGGCCATCGTAATGGAAACGAAAACAGGAAAGATAAAGGCTATTGCCAACCTGGGCCGTGATAAGGAGGGTAACTATGGCGAAAACCTGAACTATGCCCTTCAGACAACGGAGCCGGGTTCCACCATCAAGCTGGCCACCCTGCTTGCCGTACTCGATCATGGAAGTTCCCACATCACCGATCTGGTTGATGTTGGTTCCGCAGGAAGTGCATTTGTAGGCGTAAGGAATGTGAATGATGCCGAAAGGGCTCCCAAATCAGTCATGACGCTGAGAGAGTGTTTTGCCCACAGCTCCAACGTGGGCATGAGTAAGGTGGCGTATAAAGCGTTTGCTTCAGAGCCTGATCTCTATAAAAATTACCTCCACAAGTTTCATCTTGATAAAAGGACCGGTATTGACCTGATGGGAGAGGATGCTCCGGTATTACCGCGTTTGAAGCGGAACAAGGAAGGATTGCATGCGATGATCACCGCCAGCTTCGGCTATGCCATTGAGGTCAGTCCGCTGCACACCCTGATGCTGTACAATGCCATAGCCAACGATGGAAAGATGCTGAAGCCCTACCTGGTGAACAGCATTCGCGAGAATGGAGTAGTTACAAAAGAATTTGAGCCTACGGTTTTAGATGAAAACCTCTGCAAGCCTGAAGTGATCAAGGCAGCCAAGGTTTGCATGGAAGCAGTGGTTACGGAAGGAACAGCCAAAGATGTTTTCAAGGATTCCCCTTTTCCGGTGGCTGGCAAAACCGGTACGGCTCACGTGGCCGGTGGGGATATAAAGTATTATGATGGTATTTATCAGGCATCCTTTGCTGGTTACTTCCCGGCAGATAAGCCCGAGTATACCTGTATCGTTTTGATCAAAACCCGGCCTCATGCCGCGCTTCACTTCGGTGGTCAGTTGGCGGCTCCGGTATTTAAAGAG
>DATAHC010000241.1:0-6534 GCA_036263415.1 Flavisolibacter sp. | reverse complement strand
CCTGCGGGTTATCGAAATACCCTTTCGTGTACATATATTCCGAAGCGATATAGGCATGTTGCCCGGCGGTAGCCGCTCTTTCGTTCAACAGGTTAACCATGGCCAACACGCGTGCCGTATGAAACATACCCGCCTCCACTTTTATGGAATTACGCGGAAGTGCATTCAGGGTTTTGAAATCGACAAAGCCCGTAGTAGCGAAATTACCCTTCTCCGCATAGTAGGTACCCTTCTTGAAGGTTACGTTGTCGATCAGTTCGGGGATCACGAAGTGAAGATCCGCATAACCCTGGCCGTGGGCATGCGAGACCATATTCACTGGCATACCATCTACGGAGATATTGATGTCAGTACCATGATCGAGGTCGAAGCCACGCAGAAAGATCTGTTCCGCCTTGCCGCCTCCGGCATGCTGGCCAATAAAAAGTCCAGGCACCATACGCAGCACTTCCTGCGAATTGTTGATGCCGCGCATTTTGATATCGAGCTTGCTGATGGGGCGGAACTGCTCACCGGCCGCTGTAGCAACCGTAACCGTATTCAATTGAATGGAGGCCTGCTCCAGCAGCACTTTATTTCCGAGCTTTCTGAAATCAGCCAGGGAGATGGTCAGGGGCTGATACCCTATGGAGGTGATGAAGAGCGAATCGGCTAACCCTATCGCCTGCAGGGTAAACTGCCCTCTTTCGTCCGTGCGCGTTACCTGCTTACGGCCAAGCAGGGTGACGGCCGCTCCATCCACAGGCCGGCCGGTGCCATTTTCCAGTACCATGCCCGAAACTCTATTGCCTTGGCTGTAGACTACCTGGCCGGACAAAAGAAGGAGCAGCAGAAAAAAACGCATGACGGTTGGTTTGTATACTATTTACGAAAGTCCGCAATTTATAGTTTTCGCCTGCTGCTTCCTGATCTCAGGGATGCGTATATTTAGCTACTGAAAGAATGCTCCATGACTAAAGCAACCCTTTTCCTGCTGGCGCTGCTTACTGGCGGTTCCACTCTTTTTGCTCAAAACACAGGCAATCCTGTGATACAAGGCTGGTATGCCGACCCGGAGGCGGCCGTATTCAACAACCGGTTCTGGATCTATCCCACCTATTCCGATAAGTATGAAAAGCAGGTCTTTATGGATGCCTTTTCCTCCACCGACCTGAAAACCTGGGTAAAGCATCCGCATATCATAGATACCGCCGCGGTGAAGTGGGCACAAAAAGCCATGTGGGCCCCGGCCATTATTCAGAAAGATTCGCTCTATTACCTGTTCTTCAGCGCCAATGATGTGCATCCCGGCGAGGTCGGAGGCATTGGTGTGGCCGTGTCTTCAAAGCCTGATGGCCCCTTCCGCGATCTGCTGGGCAAGCCGCTCATCCCCGAAGTGCATAACGGCGCACAACCCATCGACCAATTTGTTTACAAGGATAAAGACGGGCAATATTATATGATCTACGGTGGCTGGGGTCATTGCAATATGGTGCGCCTTAAAGATGACTTCACCGGCCTGCTACCTCATGCTGACGGCACTGTTTATAAAGAGATCACGCCGCAGGGTTATGTAGAAGGTCCCATGGTATTCACCCGGAATAACAAATACTATTTCATGTGGTCGGAAGGAGGCTGGACCGGTCCGGATTACCGGGTAGCCTATGCCATGGCCGACTCCATGACCGGAACGTTACAGCGCATCGGCACCGTGCTGCAGCAGGATCCTCTGGTGGCCACCGGTGCCGGGCATCATTCCATTGTGAATGTACCGGGTACGGATGACTGGTATATCATCTATCACCGGCGTCCGCTGGGAGAAACCGACGGCAATCACCGGGTAGTTTGCATCGACAAGCTGGTCTTCGATAAAAAGGGCAGGATCCAACCAGTTCGCATTACCAAAGAAGGCGTACCTCCTGTGTCTGTCAAATGGTAGTGAATAAATTACTTACCAGGGACTGACTCCTGTCTCCGGATTATTGTCATAGCTGAAATAACCGCCGCTTGGTCCCTTCTCATCCAGCAACGCATATTTTACCACAAAGGCGGCGGCTGTAGGAATGTCATTTGTTCCTCGGTAGTCATTGAAATCCGTAGCCGTAAATCCGGGGTCTACGGCATTTATCCTGAACGGCGTCTCTCTTAATTCATAAGCCAGCGCAATCGTATAGGCGTTGAGGGCCGTTTTGGAAGGTCCATATGCCGCCGTTTTGCTTTTATAATAACGCCATCCCGGATCGTTATGCAGGCTCAGCGAGGCCAGTCCGGAAGTAATGTTCACGATCCTTGGCGCCTCCGATTTTTTCAGCATGTTGAAAAAGGTCTGTGTAACATTGATGGTCCCGAAAAAATTGGTTTCGAATACTTCTCTGATCTTAGGCATGTCCATGCTGAACACCGGTTGCGGAAAGCCGCCACTGATGCCGGCATTATTGATCAGGACATCCAGAACCTGTACGCGGCTGTCCAGCTCTGCATGGGCTGCTGCCACCGAATCCGGATCGCTGATATCGATCGGCACCAGCTCCACCGCCGTTAATCCTTCCTGATGCAATTGTGCCACGGCCTCCTCCCCTTTTCTGAAATCCCGGCTGCCCAGGTAGACGTGACACCCCTGCTGTGCCAACTGGCGGGCCGTTTCCAATCCGATCCCTTTGTTCGCTCCAGTGATCAAAACTTTTTTCATACTTCCAGTCTTTAGCCCAGTCTATCAAATTCCTGACCATACTAACCGGCTATTCTTTCATCCAGGTCTGAACAATGTATTTTCCAAGCTGATCGCCCATGCGCAGGGCCACTTCATTATCGGTGCGGAAATGAATGCCCGCATAAAAGCGCGAGTCGGCACATTCCTGCGCCATGCGGTGGAACTCCGCCGCATCCGCCGGGAAAAAATATTCCATGACAGCGCAGGAGGTCGCCGCACCTGCCGCATGCCCGGAAGGATAGCCGGGAAAGGGCGGCGTGGGTATGAGGGACTTGAAGGTGGTATCGTACTGATTGGGACGAATGCCCCAATAGGCATACTTGGCATCCATGATGGCGATCGCCATATCGTGATAGGCACAGTTCAGCACGGCATAAACCCGGGCTGCGGCCGGTGCATTGTCCATCATTCCATATTCAAACAGTTTCTTTCCTGCCAGTTCCGTCCAGGCATCTGCCGTACTCGCCCAGTAATAAGCTTTTGCTTTGGTACTGAAGGTTTGCTTAAAGCTTTTCATTTCCTTCATGTCGGCTTCGAAATCAGGCGGTGCCGGCGGACGGAACTGGTCGGCGGAACGAAGCACCAGCGGGGTGAAAGCGGTAAGCGTAATACCGAACGGATAGGAACCTGTCCATTTCTTCGGGTCCGTATTCATCTTTCCATCCCATTTGGCAGCCGAGCCGTCGTTCTTTGCCTTTTCAATGACCTGAAGCGCCACCTGTTCGCCCAGCTTCCATCCGGCTTCCGCATCGCTGGGGTATTGCACACCCGCATCGATCCGGGACTGTGAAGCAGCATGAGCCAGTTGCAGCAGGGAATCCTTTTTCTCCGGAAAGAAGTACGCCAGCACGGTAGCCGCCGCGGCTGCTGTAACCGTATGCTCGCAGGGATAGGAGTAGGTAGATGGCCCCTGGACCAAAGGCCTGATGGAAGGATCTGCATCCTGCGGCCTTGCCCTTTTGTATTTGCTCTTTTCCTTCCAGGCAAGGATCGTGGCATCATAGATAGCCAGATTGATCCAGGATCCCGGCATGCGCAACTGGAGTTCCGGCTTCGAGAAGGCCATCGCACTGATGATCTGGTTCCAACGGTAGGCTGGTGCACCGGCATTCCAGTAGTTGATGGCGGCCAGGGTTTCTTTATTGTTCGCAGCCAAACGTTGTTTTACCTGTTTCAGCTCCGCTTTCGAAGCTGCCGCACCTGGCACCGCGGCACAGGTAATCTGATCAGGGTTTGTAACCAGCCTTGTTTTCCAATGGGCCGCATCATAAGTTGTCATCAACCGTTGCTGGTTGGTTTGCGTATACCCCCTTCCGTTAAGGAACAGGATGGTAAGCAGTAGAATTAGCTGTTTCATAAGCAAGTTTGATTGTTTTAATGTGGTAAAATCGGGGCATCGGACACAAGTCTAGTGCATAAAAAAGAAGCCTGTCTGCACCTGTCAACAGACAACCTCTTTTGGTAAACCAACACCGGATTTGCGTCAACCGCCTTTCCGGAAAGCCATTGAAAGTGAAAATGAAATGACGGTTTTTGTATCGAACAGAAGTGTTATGGTTGATCGATTACAGTCGTTCATATACCGCCAGACCGCTTCTATAGACCTGCTGTGGGAAAGAAGCGGGAATTGCTATCTTGAAGCACCAAACCGGCTTATGGCAAAACAAGCCTTTATTAAAAAACAGCTTCCCTTATACGCCTGGATAGGCCTGGCCTACCTGGTTATCTGGCTGATCCATAACCTGGTCACGTTTCCCGGTTCGATCAGTGTTAGGGTACTCAATAATATCTGGAGGGCTGTATATATAACCGGAGCCAACCTGTTTTTTTATGAATACCTGTTTCCCTGGGTGGGCCATAAACGAACGTACCTGATCTATAACATTTTACTGGCCCTGCTGTCGGCTGTAATCGTTCTCATGATGTGCTTTCTGGGTCTGTATATCTGGAGGCAGCTGGGGGTTGGCCTGCATATCTATACGCCCCTGATCAATTATCCTTCCCTAGAAAAGGAAATGGCGGCACAAACCTATTATGGGATCATGTCGGTGCTCTTCTTCGGTGTGATCCGGCATTTCTATAATTACTTCCGTCTACAAGCCTCAGCACAGCAGCTGCGCATTGAAAAGCAGGAGGCGGAACTCAATTACCTCAAGTCACAAACCAATCCCCATTTCTTATTCAATACGCTCAACAATATCTACTCCCTGGCCCGGGAGAAGTCGGACCTGGCGCCAGAGTCCATTCTGCGGCTCTCGAAGATCCTGCGTTTCATGCTGTATGAAGCCGGAGGGCCGTATATTGCCATTGGACAGGAGTTAAAGATCATCTCTGATTACATAGCCCTGGAGCAGCTTCGCTATGATGATTCACTGCGCATCGATTTCAACCACGATATAGAAGATGCCCGGCAGTCCATTCCACCACTGCTATTGATACCGCTGGTTGAAAATGCCTTTAAGCATGGCGTTTCCGAAACCCGCTCACAGCCCTTTGTTTCCATACATCTTTCGGTAAGCAACCGCCAACTGCTGTATGTGGTAAAAAACTCAGTAGAGGAAGGAAACAGCGAAACGGCGCTGAAAGAGCAGATCGGCATCTCCAACTTAAGAAGACAGCTGGAGCTCCTGTATATGGATTATGCACTCACTTTTGAAAAGGGGAACACTTCCTTTACAGCCCGGCTTACCATAAATTTATCCAGCCATGTCTAAGCTTACCTGCATCATAGTGGAAGACGAGCCCCTGGCCGCAAAGATCCTTTCGGAATATATTTCGGAAGTGAGTTTCCTGAGCCTGCAAAGGACTTTCAAAGATGCGATCCTGGCTTCTGAGTATCTCTGTAATCATTCTGTTGGTCTGATCTTCCTGGACATCCACCTGCCCAAACTCAAAGGCATGGCCTTTCTGAAAACGCTTTCGCATCCGCCGGCGGTGATCGTTACCACGGCCTATCATCAATATGCCGTAGAAGGCTTTAACCTGAACGTAACTGACTACCTGCTGAAGCCATTCGATTTTGAGCGTTTCCTTGTTGCGGTCAACAAGGTAAGGTCGGCCCATTCGGATAAGAACCCTCCCATTGAAAGCCAGCAGAAAGATTACCTCTTCCTCATGGTGCAGAAAAAGAAGATCCGCATTCCTTTTCAGGAGATCGTATACGTAGAAAGCCAGCGTGAGTACATCCGGGTGGTGACCACTAAAGCGGAGTACCTCTCCAAACTAAGCACGCATGAAATGGAGACCCTGCTGCCCGAACACCTTTTTAAGCGGATTCACCGGTCTTATATCATCTCAGTGCGGCAGATCGATTCCTACACCGCCGACTCGGTGGAAGTCAATGGCACTTCCATTCCGGTTGGCAGGGGTTATAGGGAGGTGCTAGAGAACCTATAGGTCATGTCAGATTACAGATGTCAGATGTCAGATTTAGGGTCGCCTTTTATGGCATCATTTCCTGTGCGCTTCATCTGCATCCTCATGGCTTCGATCCTTGCTTCCTTTCTGCCGGCGTAATGGTTTCGCGCGGAGGCGCGGAGGCGCGGAGAGATGGCTTCGCCATTTGATATTTCGCCCAGAGCGAAGGAGCAAAAGAGAATACAACCTTACAGGCATCCAACATTCCTTTACTACTTCAAGCGTAACGAGCTACAGGGCTAAGAGGATAAAGGAGAAGAAAGAGAGAAACGAGGGCTGCTGCGCAGCGTCCTGCTTTGTGGCAACCTTTCCTTCATTCAAAGGGCTGGACCTAAGAGGGAGAAGGAGGAGAATAAGAGGGATAACCTCACTGGTTTCTATCATTTCCCTTGTTTACAAACACTTGTTCTTTCCTTTGTCTTCCGCCT
>DATAHC010000240.1:0-4117 GCA_036263415.1 Flavisolibacter sp. | reverse complement strand
TTTACCAGAGCAGTTCTGGCAGTATTACCTTCCTGAAACCTGATAATACTTCGGCAACCCTTCAGCTTACTGCAGCTACCTACCAGGAGAATCCAATTCTGGCGGACTCCGTTTATGCGGTGGCCGGGAAAAAGATCGGTTACCTTTCTTTCAACAGCTTTCTTGGAGATACGACACAGATCTATAATGGATTTGCGCGGACATTCGGTCGTTTCGCTTCTGAAGGGGTTAATGATGTGATCATAGACCTTCGCTATAATGGTGGCGGGTATGTGTCCGTACAGGAAAAGATGGCGAACTGGCTGGCCCCTTCAGCAGCAAACGGACAATTGATGATGAAACAGATCTTCAATGACAAATATTCGCAATACAATTCGGAAGATGTCTTTCATAAATTGGGTTCCCTCAATCTCAGCAGGGTATTCTTTATTGTCAGCAGCAGTACGGCTTCTGCCAGCGAGCTGGTCATCAATAACCTGAAGCCCTATATGGATGTACAGTTGGTTGGTCCCAGTAAAACATATGGTAAGCCGGTTGGATTCTTTCCGATCGATGTAGCGGACTGGTATATTTTCCCGGTATCATTCAGAACCACCAATAAGAATGGTGAAGGGAACTATTATAATGGCCTTCCACTCAACAGCCAGGTAGCCGATGGCCTGGATAAAGACTGGGGTGACCTGACGGAATCCTGCCTTCAGAATGCCGTTAACTATATTACAACGGGTGCCTACCGTTCACAGGTTGCAGGCGGAAGAGGTTATCAGGTGCCTGCCGAGATCCAATCTGGTAATCAGGTGCTCGATGGCCCTTCCTTTAAAGGAGCGATAGACACCAGAAGAATGAAGTAATCAGACCTTACATGATTCAGAGTCCTGCCCCGGCAGGACTTTTTTGTTAGGGTAAACTCCCGAAGCATGAGAGGAAATCAGGAGCGTATCTGGCATTAGTTTTTATGTATTTATCAAAACAAAATTTATGAACCAGGAAAAAAATGTAAGAAGTGAGATGAGAAACGATCGGCGAGATGAAAACGCTTCATTGCCCAACAGCGACCAGGGATCAAAAGACGGAGAATATAAAAATATTGAGACCTCTGTAAATAATCCATCCTATTTTAATGATGATTTTGAAACGGACCAGGAAGATGCGATTACAGATGAGGAAGCCCGAACAGAAGATGAAAATCAAAATACCAAAAAGGTAAGAGACTAACCGATTTACTATCACAGGCGTAAGCGCAGATTATTATATGAACTGGGTAGATGCAGGATTGATCGTTATTGTACTTTTAGCTATGTGGGCTGGATGGCTCAAGGGATTTATCATGGGAACCGTGGACCTGATTGTATGGGTTGGAAGCCTTATCGCTGGTTTTCTCGCTTATAAGTACCTGGGTAATTTTCTTCATGTTCATTTTCCTTCTTTAGGCGTATGGTCGCTTCCTTTAGCCTTTCTGTTATGTATCATACTGGCACGGATCATTCTGGCCATGCTTTTTAACCGATTAGTCAGCACTACACCTGCAGAAGTGCATCAGCATGGTTTCAACCGCGTATTCGGTTTGTTTCCCGGTTTTGTTAATGGTTTATTATATGCTACGGTAGCCGCTGCACTATTATTAGCCTTGCCCTTCTGGAATGGACTTTCCGAACAAACCAAAAACAGCCAGATCGCCACCCGGCTCGCATCGGGTGTAGAATGGCTGGACCATAAAATTGCACCTATTTTTTCCGATGCGGCCCGCCAAACGATGAACAATATGACGGTCGAACCCGAGTCTGATGAGACCGTCAATCTGCACTTTACCGTAAAAGATCCCAAAGTACGGCAAGACCTGGAAGCTGAAATGCTGGTACTGGTGAACCGGGAGCGCAATCAAAGAGGGTTACCATCATTAAAACCGGATCCTGAACTGGCTGCCGTAGCCCGTGCGCATTCAAAGGATATGTTTAACCGCGGCTATTTTTCCCACTATACTCCGGAAGGGAAAGATCCGTTTGACCGAATGAAAGCAGCTGGTGTAACATTTATGTCGGCAGGAGAGAACCTGGCGTTGGGACAGACTTTGCAAATCTGCCATGAAGGACTAATGAATTCACCTGGCCATAAAGCAAATATTTTAAAGCCAACCTATGGCCGCCTGGGAATCGGTATTTTGGACGGGGGTATGCATGGATTGATGATCTCACAGGAATTCAGAAATTGACAGGCTCATCTTAATTGCGAAATAAAACTTATATTGGGGTAAACCCTCTATATGAAATCATTATTTTTCAGTTCTTGCTTTTTGCTATCCTCTTACATTGTTATTGCTCAAAAGACTTACAAAGTGGAAGCCGGAGAAGCTTTTGCAGACATAATTCCCAAAAATGAAATAGTAAAATATTCATCTTTCACAGATGGGGTGGTTACTATGAAAAATGGAAAAAAAGCTACGGCAAAATTGAATTACCATTACCTGTTTGGAGAAATAGAATTTATTAACCAAAAAGACACCTTATCGCTGGATAATGAAAACGCGATTGAGAATGTTGCAATAGGCACGGATTCTTTTATCTATAATAATGGTTATTTACAATTGATTAGAAAAGGAAAGGATCATTCCTTAGTTAAAAAGGAAGGATTGATTTTGACCGATAAGCTTAAGGAAAATGGAGGTTTCGGAAAAATGAACGCTTCTTATGGCCAGGCTTTAAGATCCATATCTTCTAGAAATGCATTAAAACAATTAATAGCCAATGAAACCCTTGTATTTACGCAAGTCAAAGAATTTTTATTGATTGATAGCAAATCGGATTTATGGACAGCAAATAAGAAAAACTTCCTGAAATTATACCCGGGAAAAAAGAAAGAATTGGAAAACTTTATTGATACCAATAACATTACATTTAATAAGGAGGAAGATCTCCTTCGGGTATTTCAATATGCAGAAACCTTATAAAATCAATAATTACTTTATACTTAAGCTAAATTAAAATTGCATAAGGTTGGTATGCTTTTGGAATTATTCAGATAAATACTAACCCATGTTTAGCTACAGTAATCTTTCATCCCGCTCTGACCGTTACAGAGTTAACGGAATCAGTGATATTGAAGTTCAGGAATTAGCGGAAAAGCTACGCTATCCTTTAGAAGATATCTTCCGCGCCATCCAGGAAGTAGGCTATGAAGCCGAGGATATCGAAGAATATATCAGAGATCGTTATAACAGAAGCTGAGTACCACTCAGCTTCTGTTTTTCAACCATCAGGCTCTTACCTCCCGGAACTTTTGATAGTCCAGTTCAAATTCTTCATGGTGACCCGGAATCAGTACGGACTGAAATCCTTTGGATTGTAACCTTGCCGCAAATTGTGTTTGTACATTAAATTCCCCGTGAACCAGAAAAACACTATGCACCTTTGAGGAATCAATATCACCAATAAAACGCATCAGATCATCGCAATCTCCATGTGCACTCATTCCCTGTAGCTGTCCTACGGATGCCATAACCTTACAGGGCTCATTGAAAATTTCAACTTCATCTGCACCACTTAGTAATTGTCCACCCAATGATTTTGTACCACAATAACCGACCAATAAAATGGCGCAGTTCTCTTTATCGATACAGCTATTAATATGATGCCTGACACGCCCGGCATCGGCTGTGCCACTGGCAGAAATAATGACACAAGGCTGAGATGCTTCTGTTAATTTGCGGCTGTCTTCGACCGATTCTATATATTTCAGTCCCGGAAAATCGAACGGATCATCATCCACGGCCAATACCTGCTGCAGCCGTTCGTTAAACTGCTCCGTATATTTTTTAATGACCATGGTGGCTTTCAGGCTTAGAGGACTATCCACAAAATAGGGAATATCGGGCAGCCTTTTTTCCAGGCTTAACTGGTTCAAGGCATACAATACTTCCTGGGTACGTCCTACACTGAAAGCAGGGATAATCAGCTGGCCTTTATTTTCGATACAAACCTTTCGGATCCATTTCTGTAAGGTCTCTATGGTATTGAATTTAATATCATGGTGCTTGTCGCCATACGTGCTCTCCAGGATAATAATATCCGGTTGGGTAATTTCGGCCGGAGGCGGTAGTAATACAGAGCGGTAACGTCCCACA
>DATAHC010000239.1:0-4626 GCA_036263415.1 Flavisolibacter sp. | reverse complement strand
ATTTTAATGCTTCTGCCATACATACGGGGAAGCTCCGGCTGAAGCCTTATGGAGCAGTTTTTATAGCATTCGTGGTCTGTATCAGTTTGGGATACTGGTCTTTTTCCGGGATGGCGGAACTGCAACTGATGCTGTTCTTGTTAACCGGGATCGTTTTCAGCTTCAGGATATCGAAACCTTCCGGACCCCGTACATTATTGAATCAGGTGGGGCCCTGTATCGTTTTTATCTGGATGGCCTTTCTGTTGTGGTATGCCTGGAGGGGCGTACCGGATAACCGGATATGGTCGGGAACAGCAGCCTTCCTTTTGCCGGTTAGCTTCAGGCAATCCTGGCTGTGGTATGGTATGTTGAACGGAAGGTCCGTAAAATTATGGGAGGGAGGAGACCCTACACCCGCGGCTGAAAAATATACCTTGCTGATGCATAACCTGTCTTTACGCTTCAGGGTTACGCGCGTAGGACAGCGTAAAGCAGTCTCCTATAAGTTGCAGGTACCCGCCGGCTTGCAGCTGGGTAAGGCTTTCTTCTATTTGAAGGCAAAGCAAAAGGAAAAAGACCAACAGGAAGCCTATGGTTTCTTTTTGAAGCAGTGGGGTGGTGGGAAGCGCACGCCCCTGGATCCTGAACGTACGCTCAAAGAGAATGGGGTTAAAGCTAACGATGTGATCTATGTACAGGTGTTTGAAACCAATAATAAGGAGTGAAGATGGAAACAAGAATCATACAGATCAGACGGCCGGGATGGGTATTCGCGGCCTATTACCTGGTCACCGTTATATTGATAGCCGTCCTGGTGGCTGCAGCAGGCTTAAACAGGCAGGCCACACCTGCAGCAGCTGATACAGGAATTTCTAGGGAGCAGCCGAAGGAAAGGAAAGTGGTTTACCAGACGGTTCGTGATACCAACGTCATACTTCAGGTACAGCAGTTGCAGAAGGAGCTGAGCCTGCAGCAACAGAGAGCAGCCGCGCTTGTAAAAGCAATGGAGCAGCAGCGGCAATCCTTTACGGCTACGATCGGCACGCTTCAGGCAGACCTCAGGAAGAAAGGAACTATTAAAGCTGTGGCGCCGGCTGAAACGGCTCAGCTGAACTATGCGGCGGCCCGTGGCGAAAGCGCGGAAGAGCTGCGCCAGCGTAATATCAACCTGAAATTAGCCTATGATAATCTGATGACCCGCTCCGGGGTGCTGAACAAGGCCTATAATCAGCTTCAGCAAAAAAATGTGATGCTGACAGAACAGCTGCGTCTCTGTCGGGCCAATAATTGAACTTATTGAAGACGTACCTGAACGCTCAGGCTGCCATAGATATAGGGTGCTGTAGTCCGCAGCTCGCGGGAGCGCCAGGCTTCGCTTAATTCCACTCCAAACCGGTTACCAAGAATGCCGAGCTTCAGATCAGCTCCATATAATAAACGCTCCAGATTACCGGGCGGAAGAGGCGTGAGCTTACTGCCATCTACAGCATAAGGATTACGGACAGCGCCTTCCAGCAACTCGTTCACCAGCACATAGGTAGCCTGCGGATGAAGCGATAGATAAAAATGCGGCCTGCCCGGTCGAAGTGCATCGGACAACTGTCCCGTAAACCGCGCAGGAGTATGGGTGACCAGCCATTCCGCACCCAATTGAAAATTACTGAACAGGCTTCCCGCCTCGAGGCCTGCCTGTACATTCAGTCGGGAAGGTCCCTTCTTCAACACATTCAGGGCATAGGCTGTATTGTAATTGATAACGATGTTATTCACGATCTGGTGCTGCCAGCCCAGCGGTTCCTTGAAATGGAGCATCCGGTGCAGCGCCTTTTGAGTTTCCTCACCCAGGGCGGCAGGTCCCATCATACCCAGCCAGAATGAGCTGGTGACTTCCTGGTCACCCGCCGCACTGTAATTCTTTCGCTGAAGGCTTCCATAGAGTGTGGCAGCATAAGGATAATCTTTCGGCTGCAGCTCGCGGTCCTTCAGGTTCTGTGGAGTTTGTATATGCTGCATAAGAGCGGCACGGTACCAGGAGGCTCCGCCGGTAAAAGGAGAGGGCAGTAAGGTATTGATCCACGTATTGCTTGTCTGCCTCCAGTCAACTGCCAGCTGCGTGCCCGCCGTATAGTACCGGTCCTTTTTCGGAGTCGGTGATATGCAGTCGTTATCGTGCGTAAAACGCAGGAATACCGGTTCAGGGTTATGCTGCTGGGCAGTTGCCGGTATGCTAAAGCAGAGCAGCAGCAGGGCTGTTAGAATAGGAACGCGCATGATAACTGTTTTGGTCTTGGTGCTCGTTAAGGTCAGGCGTTCTTAAAAGTCGAATTTCATTCGGCCGCGGATTCCCCATGTAGCCACATCCGGATGATCAAGGTACGTAAACCGTTTGATCACATCTACCCGCAACAGGCGGAAAATATTACCGATACCGATGCTGGCTTCAATATAGGGTTTCGATCCCAGCGCATAAGTATAGTTCTGCCCCTGGTCGTCCTTTGGATATTGATAGAGCGAGGGATGCCCGGCATCCGGATCATTCTCGTTCCGCAATCCGCCCCAGAGAAATTTCCCGGCAATGATCTCGCGCAGGTTCAGCTTGTTGATCAGTGGGATCCGGTTAAAGATCAGTCCATTGAAATGGTGATCGATATTCACCCCTACCGAATGGTCGCTGATGAACTCCAGGAAGTTCATCAGGTTGTACGAATTGAATTGATAGGCATAGGTCTGGTTGGCCCGGTGAATGTTCAGTAACGGGTAGGGCAGCTGACCGGAAATATAGGTTCCTTCAACGGTCACGTCACTGTAACCAAGCTGGCCGAGTGATACGCGCTTTTCAACGGAAGCATTGAACTTGTCATAATCGAAGCCGCCTCCCAGGAAGTCCTTGATACCCCGTGTATAGCGGAGGTTGAAAATGGGATAGAAATTGATGATGGGTATGCGATAGAGCTTGCCCTGGTAGAACTGCTCATGCGGGGCCCAGCGCAGCTGAACCGATACCTCCGACGTACGCAGGTCCGGTACGGGCACCAGTACCGGTCCTTTCATCTGCTGGTATTGCAGGGCTCCGGCGGGAGTCTGCTTCCAGTTCTTGAACCCGATCGTGTAAGAAACGCGGTTGCTGAACTCATGTACATAATCCAGCCGGTAAATATCATTGTACAGCCATTTATCGTTCTTGCCCCTTTTAAAGGAAAGCAGCAGGTTGTCTTCCTGAACGAATTGCAGTTCCTGGCCGGGTATTTTGGTTTCCCGCTGGGCACTGGCTCTTATATAGTTGAGTGGGAACCCGTAAATGGATTTATTGTTCAGCGAATAGGTGAAACTGAAAAAGCCTTTCCATTTTTCATCTTTGAAGCCATAGGCTCCATAGGTCTCAAAATACAGGCGTTTGCTCAGTGCCGGCGTGGTACGTCCTCCAAAGCGCAGCCGGAACCCTTCTACCGGGTTGAAACTATAAAAGGTGCTCGCCGGACCCACTTCAAACTTCCCGAATGATTTATAACCGGCCAGGAATAAGGTAGCCAGGTCCACGGTACGCTTGAAGCTCTTCATCTGGCGCAGGCTGTCGATATTCTTATATACACTGGCTTCTGCACGGCTCAGTGTATCGTGCCGGCGGGCATTCCAGAAGCTGTCAGGCAGCCCGGTCGGAACCGCAGCATTGTTGGACAGGCTTTCGTAAAAAGCTGTTTCGTGAGAAGCATTGATCTTATAGTTCTTATAGGAAACGGAGCGCTCCCCGAAAATGCCTCCCTGCGATTTATTCTTCGTCAGGCCGGCCTCTGAAAAGGTCACGCTTTTGATCAGGTGATAGCGCCCGTCAGAAGGGTTCTGCTCGAACTCCTGCGAAATACGCAGGTCGCGCACCCAGTTCAGGTTAATATTGGGACTTACCGTCATGTTCAGCTTCTGCACTGCATAATTGGTATCCAGCGTTACATAGAAGGTTCCGCGGAAAAGAAAATCATTGGTGTTCCGGGGAGTGAAGTACAGCTGTACCAGCTTTCTGCCATTGGCATCCGTAATGGTATCCCGGATGAAATACATATAGAAGGTAGGAGCGATATCGGCCAGTGGACTCAAAAAGTCATTGGTAAAAACGGAGATGCGGTTGGAATAAACATCCACATCTTCATAAAGGCGTTTTAGGTAAGAGGTAACGCCATTACTGTCGATGAAGTCGCCATAGTTCACCCGCTTGTCACCTAAAGGGATGGTTCTTTTAACAGACGGGTCCTTTCGGTAATACTGCTGGGTCAGTCGCTCTTCCAGGTAAATGGGCGTCAGTGCCTTGCCTTTAACCTTGGTGGTATCCGTATTCTCCAGCAGGAACTGGTAGTTCTTCAGGAGCTTGCTTTTACTGAGTTTTTCCGATTTACGGCTGAGCGACAGCTGGATCTTTTCATATTGCTCGTACTCCGTATAATCGTACTGGGTAGGACGGTTCTTTTCTTTTGCGGCAATCACGCGTCGGATCAGTTCCACGGCCGGGTTGTCCTTATTCTTGTAATTGATCTTTTTCCTGCTTTTGACGGTAACAGCAGAAAGGTCACGTTTAGGGTCCAGCTTCAGCTCTACGGTAATCGCCTGTTCCTGACCGGGCGTAATCGTCACATTTTTAGTGAGATAACCGATATA
>DATAHC010000238.1:0-6473 GCA_036263415.1 Flavisolibacter sp. | reverse complement strand
GCTGGCCCTGGAGCAAGACTTTGAACCCGGAACCCGCTTTCATGGAGTAGCAGAGGAAGGAATTCCCTTCCGCGCCATCGCCGAAGTGATCGGCCGCCGGCTGAACCTGCCGGTGAAAAGCCTGACAAAAGAGGAAGCCTCCGCGCACTTTACCTGGTTCACGCATTTTGCAGGGATGGACAGCCAGTCATCAAGCAAGCAGACACGCGAGCGTCTTAAATGGCAGCCCAGAGAGATCGGATTGCTGGACGATGTGGATCAGCCCTATTATTTCAACTAAAGCAGCCAGTCCCTGTTTACCTTTACCTCAGCCTTAAACGACATGCCATCTAAAACCCTTCATAGCTTTCATTCTATCGCCGAATACCATCGCTTCCGGGGATTGCCCGCACCAGCGCATCCCCTGATCAGCGTGATCGATATGGCCTCCCTTCCCACCGTGAAAGGTGAAGGCGAAGTGAACCTGGTGTTCGATTTCTACTCCATTGCGCTGAAGCGGATGCTGAATGCCAAGATGAAGTATGGCCAGCAACAATATGATTTCGATGAAGGGGTATTGTTCTTCATGGCACCGGGGCAAATCTTCGGGATCGAGGTGGAAAAAGACAAGGTGCTGGAGCATTCGGGATGGATGATCCTGATCCATCCCAATTTTTTATGGAATACCTCGCTGGCCGGCACCATACGGCAGTACGATTATTTCAATTATTCCGTACATGAGGCGCTCTTTCTTTCCGAGCTGGAGGAGGCGACTCTGCTGCGTCTCATTGGAACCATTCACCAGGAGCATCTCAACAATATCGACCGGTTCACGCAGGATATCCTGATCGCCCAGCTGGAACTGCTGCTATCGTATGCCGACCGTTATTATCACCGGCAGTTCCTTACGCGCAAGATCACCAACCACCAGGTGTTGTCGCAGCTGGAAACGCTGCTGACCGACTGGTTCAACAGTCCGGACCTTACTACCAAAGGCCTGCCTACCGTGCAGTCTGTAGCCGAAGCCCTGCATCTTTCACCCACGTATCTCAGCAGCCTGCTGAAAGTGCTGACCGGGCAAACCACGCAGCAGCATATCCATAACAAATTGCTGGAAAAGGCGAAGCAGATCCTTTCCACCACGCAGCTGTCTGTAAGTGAGATCGCCTATGAACTAGGGTTTGAGCATCCGCAATCCTTCAGCAAGCTGTTCAAGGCCAAAACACAGTTGTCGCCCCTGAAGTTCCGGCAGTCATTCAACTGATTTCACTGATCTGGCCGGGTCACAGACACCCTGTTATTTACATTCTTCTGATTGGCCTTTAGGATCCTTTGTAATTGTCTTGCTGTTTTGAAACCGCATTTTGAGGCGATGTATTCAATGGTATATTCCGGGTTGTTCAGCATGGTCCGGGCAAATTCCAGCCGCAGCAGCGTGAGGTATTCCAGTATGGTCGTTCCTGTTTTTTCCTTGAATACGCGGCTCAGGTTGCGCGGACTCATGGCCACCAGGGCAGCCAGCTCCTCAATGGAGTTCTCGTCTGATAAGTGCTCGATCATATGGTCCTGAACAATATGGATATTGGGGTTGATGTGATTCCTGTAATCGAGGTACACGCTCTGCTGCGTATGGCTCTGGCTTCTGCGGTGATATACCACCAGTCCTCTCGCTACCTTATGCGTGAACAGCGCTCCTTTCAGTTCTTCCAGAATCGCGAGGGACAGATCGATTCCGGCACTGATGCCGGCGCTGGTATACACATTATTGCTTTTCTTGAAAAGGATGTCGGTGATGACACGGGCGGAAGGAAACTGTCGTTGCAGCTCGTCCACTCTCCGCCAGTGCGTGGTGCACTCCGTATCTTTCAACAAACCGGCATGGCCGAGAACAAAGGCCCCATTGCATACGGAACAAACCGTAACGTGATTGTCCGAAATGTGCTTCATCCATTTAAAGAAGGCATGCTCCGCCCGGAAGGCGATGCTGTTCACATAATTGAAGTCCATTCCCGGAATAAAAAGGAAATCACCTTCTTTCAACGCAGCTTCCGTGAAATGCTTCACCTTCCCGAAAGAAAGGCCTGAAGTGCATATAATGTCATCCTGGTAAGAATAGAATTCCAGGTCTGCCTCAAAACCATAGAACTTCGCTTCCGTAAATACCTGGGCAGGCCCTGCCAGGTCCAGCAGTTCAACGGTAGGCGGAACGATAAAAGCAATTTTTCTCATCTTGCAATTTTGAAAGGAAATGACCGGATGGTGCTTCTGATAGCCTCTGATCAGAAGGCGTTAAAGAAATTATATTCCAGGCGCACAAAGAATCCATTGGGAGCGGTTCTCACTAAAGTTGCACTGATCTCTTTTCTATACCCGATATCGACCCTTGCCTGGCTATTGAAGATCAGTTGCAGGGAAGGGGCTACATCCAGGTAGCTACGTCCCGAGCCCGTATTCACCTGCCCTAAGAACTCACACATTAAATTTAAGTTGGTTTGCCTGTAATCCGTATAGGCTTTGGGCAGCATCAGTTTACCGGCAGACAAGGTATAGTTCACCGCCCTGCTGTTTTCCCGGCCATACAGGAACTTATTGTTACCGCCATTATCCATCGCTTTCGCATAGGCGGCACTGGCCGACAGTGCTACCTTTCGCAGCAACTGGGTTGCTACAATGCCCATCTCATAACCCGTATTATGACCATACGTATTGATCTCTTCCTGATGAATATCGCTGTTGTTATAGCTAATCCTGCCGAAGCCGGCCATACGGAAATGTTTTTGCAGTGCATCCCTGCTCAAAAACCGGTAGCGCGCATAGAAGCTGCCTCCTTCTTTCCGAAACACCTCACTGCGATTGCTGAAGAATACATTGCCGCTTACCATCAGCTTTTTGGAAAGTCCGAACATCAGCTCCGGGATCATATGATAATTGATGCTGGACGTATTCACTTCATCCATCAGCGTATGGTCCATCCGAAAGGTGATACTCCCTTTTGCGCGGGTACTGGCCGGTTCCGTCTGCGCAAACAGTTCCTGCGAACAGGCGGAAATTGAAAGAAGAATGGATAAGAAGCTTATAAGGAGTTTCATTCTATTACTGGTTGCGTTGAGAAAGGTATTGCTCAAAGACGTACGTGATACACCCCTGCGGCAGGAGCAAGGGCATTGCGCTTATACTCCTGCGCCGTGAGGAAGCCTTTGTCCAACAGGGTTACCTCCTGCAGTCCGTTCAGCGAACGGGCTTTGTTATTGACAAACAGCAGGCTATAGTTACCAATGGTTACCGGCACCTTCTCCTTCAACTCCACCGGATCGAAATGGATGGTAGCCACAAAGCGGGAAACAAAGAAGCCCGCCCCTTCCACTTTCTTGCGGATCTTATCAAAGTCAACATCCGCATGGGGCCGGAAGGTGAGTTCAAATGTGTAGTCCGTCACATTGGCTTCCACCTGATCTATGAAGTCCAGGCTTTTCAATGCTTTATTGATCGCGTTGCTGCACATGCTGCAGGTAAGTCCGCTGGCCTGCAGGTGCACTTTTGTCACCTGGGCATGAGAGACTATAGATAGAATAAGGCTAATAAATAGAAAACTCTTTTTCATAAATTCTTAATTTAAATATTTTGTGACGCTTGCCTGGACACTAACTAATCCAGGTGCATTAAAAGCTTTGTTGTTTTGATCAAGGTCACTTTCATAGTGCTTTCCCAATCCGGCTTGCTTTTCAAAAGCGTGGTAATTGCTTCATTCATTTTTAATACGGCATAGATCAGGAACAAAAGGACTATGCCTGCCATTTTCAGATGGAATTTCAACCTGGCCATGTTTTTCTTATTTACAAATTGAAGGTAGATCCCTCCGCGTCCTTTAGCAGGACGGAAACCTGTCAGAACGGGACAATCAGTTACTGTACATAAACTGATGAAGCCATGTGTGGGACTTCACAGGAAGCAGTGACGAAAGGTAATTGACGGTGCATTCCGTTTGAGAAGCGGCACAGCAGCACTCCGGTTTTCTTTTTTTCAGGAAAGGGCTGCTGCAGTTCCAGCAGGAGGCCGGTTGCTCTTCTGAAAAGGCGATATCCATTTCATGAAGCAGGTCACGCGTTTCGACCGAAGCCTGTGCTGCACCGATCAATGCCATTCCATTCTTACTGTAAAGCGTGCCAACGTAGTGAAAGCCGGCTTTTACGATCCCCTTCAGCGATGCCTTGTTTTCCGGAGCATGTATGATCCAAAAGCGCGTCGCCTTTTCCTTTTCATTTCGTATGATATAATGCAACAACGCAGGATAGATGCCCAAACCGCGGAATGCTTCCAGCGTTCTGAAATTCCAGAGGTAACGATTGCCCACGGGCAGGATGATCTCATGCGCCAGTTCGCCAATGCGTGCCTTGCCTCTGGCCATCCAGCCAAAAGCCGCCGGAACTGAATTATAGTAAGCCATATAGGCTACATGATCATTCGCCATTCGATGGGCTACGTCTTCCACCGTGGTAGACCCCATGAATGCCAGGAGTTCCAGGTCCGTACATTCTTCCATATACAATCCTTCCGGTGAATGCAAGTGTGGAAGGAGATCCGTTGGCTGTACTGTATAAAGTGACATACTACTGTTTTGGTTTGATGTAATGGATGGCCTTCTCAGGGTAGCGGGTGATTCATTTCAAGGAACAGGTAAACCGGCAGGATCATTATTAAACTGAGTACCTGTAAGGCAAAAGCTATCTTTTTCATTTGTTTTGGTTTGATTGTTTGATAGTGTAAAGCTAGATCGGCTTGATGCGAGGGTAAGGACAGCGGGATGTCAGAACCGGACAATCCTCTCTTCACTCTGTTTTGGATCCAGGTATTTCCGAAATAAATTAGCCACACCAGTTTGGCGTGGCTAATTCTTATTATACCCTTAGTTGCAAGAGGCACAGGTGCAAAGGCTTCCGCAATTACAATTTTCGCAAGTACAATCGAGGTTATCGCATTTGGAAGAAACGATGCTTGCTGAACGGAGTTGTTTGATTACTGATTTCATGATCTTTTGTTTTATTTGTTTGTAATGATTTGACAGAACAAAAGTAGAATCAGTGAAGCCCTGTGCTGTTACAGCATTTTGGGATAACCTTACAGAATTTTGGGTTATACCTTATCGATCAGCTGGCGCTTGAGAGAACCCACCTTTCTGAAATGAGAAGGGGTTAGGCCGGTGATCTGCTTGAATTGGCTGGAGAGATGGGCCGTGCTGCTGTAGTCCAATTCAAAGGCTATATCGGAAAGCGTCATTTCATTATAGACCAGCAACTCCTTTACTTTCTCGATGCGCTGCTGAATGAAATAATTCTCAATGGTGCGACCTTCCACGGAAGAGAACAGGCTGCTCAGGTACGTGTATTCATGATAGAGCTTCTGCGAGAGATAGGCAGAGAGGTTTAGTTTGCGTTCCTTTTCATCCACTTCAGTTCTTGCTTTCTTTATCACCAGCTGCTTGATCTTTTCGATCAGGCTTCCGGTTCTGTTATCGATCAGTTCCAGTCCGATAATGGCCAGCCCGGTACGGATCTGCTCATATTGGTGGTCGGTCAGTTCCTGCGCCAGGTGAATCTCCCCGATCTGTATTTCCTGAAAGGGAATGCCTGCATTTTTCATAATGGATTCCACCGCCAGCACACAGCGATGGCAAACCATATTCTTAACCAACAGGATGTTCGTGGACATATTGATGATCAGTTTAACTAAGAGAGTACTTGACAGACATTTGCAAAAATAAGAAGTTCATGAAGGCAGCATCCACATGCTTGATTGTAGTATGAGGACATGAATATTTACATGGTACTTATTCAGCATCCATTTTAATCTAATGATGCTAGCCGATATCTGCTTTCAACTCATAGCTCGTGCTCCTTCCCCCTGCTTCTTCTTTAACGAGTATACCTTTTGCCATTAGATCCTGTATGTCCCTTGATGCGGTGTCCTGAGAGCATTTTGCCATCTTCGCCCATTTGGAAGAGGTCAGCTTTCCTTCTATTCCATCCAGGAGCTTATTGAGCATTACCAATTGCCTTTCATTGAAGGTTTTTACTGAATGTGTTTCCCAAAAGCGAGCCTTTTTCAAAACAACCGCCAGAATTTCATTAGTAGAAGAAAGCGATTGATCCATACATTCAAGATACCATAGCAGCCACTGCGTGATATCCAAACTGCCTTTTTGCGTTCTTTCCAAAATCTCATAATAACTCTTTCGTTCCTTTCGGATCTGAGCTGAGAGACTATAAAATCGTTGCGCGCAGCCGTCAGCATGTGCCATTTGACGATCACCGATTGCCCGTGCTATGCGCCCATTTCCATCATCGAAAGGGTGTATGGTGACAAACCATACATGCGCAATGGCCGCTTTTATCACCGGATCCATTTCCTGAGTAGCATTCAACCAGGTCAAAAAATGATTCATTTCCCATTCAAGCCTTTCTGCTTCCGGCGCTTCGAAATGCACTTTTTCTTTTCCG
>DATAHC010000237.1:0-7501 GCA_036263415.1 Flavisolibacter sp. | reverse complement strand
TGTTCCTTATACCCGCATCATGATGGCCAGCAGCACCATCATTATGCTGCTGTTCCTGATCAACGGCGTATTCCGCGGTGCCGGCGATGCCTCCATTGCCATGAAAAGCCTGTGGCTGGCCAACCTTTGTAATATCGTTCTCTGCCCGTTGCTGATCAACGGATTGGGACCAATACCGGCCCTGGGACTAACCGGTGCGGCGCTGGCTACGACCATCGGCCGCAGCATCGGGGTACTGTACCAGCTCTATCATTTGTTCAATGGCAAAAGCGTGGTAGCCCTTACCAAGGCCTCGCTGAAGTTGGAGTGGGACATCATTAAGCAGGTTGTTACCATTGCCTGGCCGGCCACACTGCAATTTGTGATCGCCTCCTGCAGCTGGATCTTCCTGGCGCAGCTGGTAGCGCAAACCGGCCATAGTGCGGCTTCTGCCGGCTACCAGACGGCCCTGCGCATCATCATGTTCTTTATTCTTCCGGCCTGGGGCGTGAGCAATGCCGCGGCCACGCTGGTAGGACAAAACCTGGGTGCAAATGAACCGCTCCGCGCAGAGCAATCTGTTCTTGCTACAGCGAAGTATAATGCCCTTTTCATGGGCTCCGTATCCTTTTTCTTTTTCTTCGGTGCGCCCTGGATCATTGATTTCTTTGTTCCCAACCAGCCCGAGGTGAAGGCCTTTGCCATCACGGCGATGCGCATCATCAGCATCGGTTATGTTTTCTATGGTGTCGGTATGGTTATGATCAGTGCCTTCAATGGTGCGGGCGATACGCGCACGCCAACCTGGATCAATGTGTTTTGCTTCTGGCTTTTCCAGATCCCACTGGCCTGGCTCCTCTCCAAGCATTTTGAGCTGGGACCTACCGGCGTGTTCATTGCCATTCCGGTGGCGGAGACGGTGATCACGGTAACGGCCTTTGTTCTGTTCCGCCGGGGCAAATGGAAGCTGGTGAAGGTGTAGGGGTGAAAGGTGAAACGTGAAACGTGAAAGGCGTCAAAGGTCAAACGTGAAAGTGAATAGTGAATAGTCAATAGTGAGTGGGAATGGCGATCAGACGAAGATATAGGCGATCAGCTGGGAGAGGATGCCGATACCCAGACCGATATAGACTTCCGCTGCATTATGATCGGAGGTGAGCAGGCGTGCGGTGCATACCAGTCCGGCCACAAGTAGCGCAATGGAGATGTACAATCCGAAATTGGCATAGGTGGAAAAGCCGATCAGCAGGAAGAGCGTTATGACCACGCCTACCGATATGGCATGCATACTCACCTTCAGGTAGCTGTTGGCCAGCAGTCCGGCACTGGAGGCCAGGAAGGTGGCGAGCGCAAACAGTACGATCTCTTTCGGCAGGTGCTGGTTCCTGAATACATACCATACCCAGAAGTAAAAGATGCCGGTGACCACGTAAGGTATAATGCGGTCCTTCTGGGTTTTCAGGTAAATGGTCTGAATAAAACCCAGTCCCTTCGCCAGCAGGATCGATACCAGCGGCAGCAGGGTATAGTTCACAAAAAGGCTGATCATCAGCTTGGTCTTGTCCCACTCGTTGCGCTCGGGGAACAGCCGCATGATGTAAATAAAGAACCAGCCAATGTATAAGGGTATGAACAAGGGGTGAAACAATACGGAAATGATCTTCGCGAAAAAGCGCAGCACGGGATGGTAGGAAATAAGTTCTGGTTGGCGCTCCGTGGCAATCATGGGCCAAAGATAATGAAAGCGGGAAAGGTGAAACGTGAAAGGTGAAAGGTCAAAAAAAAGCCCAACCATAGGGTACGGTTGGGGCTTTTTGTTCATCCATCCTTGATTGCGTCCAAATCAGCCGTTCAATATTTTTGATTTGTTCAGGTACTGCGCTGACGGAGAGAAAATGAAGAGGCAGGTACCGTCTTTAATATAGTTGATCACCGTGCTGGCTAATTGCTGGGGAACGGCAGGGCATCCGAAAGAACGGCCCATATAAGCGGCATCCGCTCTGGACTCACCGATGTATTGGGCGCCATGTACCACTACGGCTCTTTCTTCGGCGTTATCGTTGAAGCCTTTGTCCTTACCGGATAAGCGCAGCGATAGACCGTGCTTGCCCATATAGGTATTCTTGGTTACATAAAAACCGAGGCTGCTCTGCAGGGACTCCGGACGGTTGGAAAAGCTTTTGGCATATTCCAGTCCTGAATTTTTTCCGTGGGCTACATAGGTATTCAGTAATACCTTGAAATTCTTTACATCGATGATGTACATGCGCTTCTTATCGGAAGGCTGGGAGAAATCACATACCGTAAGGATATCGGGATTGCTCAGGGTACCTTCAGCGGCCAGCTTTTGCTGTCCTTCGTACGCATACACCAGGGCTTCCTTGTTCAGTCCCATCGCATCCAGTTGCAGGCTGTCATAGATCATTCCGGCGGCGGCCTCTGCTGTAGAAGCATTGCTGCGGGAATTATTCATGAGTGTGTTGGATACTGCTGAAGCGGATGGAACGACTTTGTTTTTTCCGGCTTTTACAACAGGTAAAAGAAGGAAGGTAGCTAACAGGCAAATGATGGATAAGGGCAAAAATAATTGTCTCACTGTGCTGGGTTTTTCGTGGTTAATTGGAACGCCACCGATGTGAAAATATTATGCCGGAATCGCAGTTACAAGTGAACGCTAAGAAAACTTTAAGAAATGAGCAGAAATACACCAATACCTATGAGAATTACTAGGTGTTTTTACTGTAACAAATTCATTTCACGCGTTTTATCTCTCTCTTTTTAACAAAGAACTCTGAAGAATAAATGCGCAGCAATAAAATAAACATGGAGATCAGCAGCGGACCGAAGATGAGCCCGATAAAACCGAAAAGCTGCACACCCACCAATACACCAAAGATGGTGATGAGGGGATGTATATCGCCCAGTCTTTTGTTGAGTATGAAGCGAAACAGATTGTCAACCAGGCCGATCAGTCCGAAGCCCCAGATGAGCATGGCAATGCCCTTGCCGTTATGGCCCTGGGCAAATAACATCACCGTCAAAGGCACATAGATCACAGCAGCGCCTACTATAGGCAGCATGGCAGCTATACTGGTGGCAGCAAACCAGAGGAAGGGCTCCGATACGCCAATGATGAGGTAGCCGATCAGTCCTACCACACCCTGTATCAGGGCAATGAGCGGAATACCAATGGTGTTGGAGATCACCATGGTCTGCACTTCCTTGCCGATCAGCTCCACATTGCCATCTTTCAGAGGGATGTATTCATATAAGGCCTCTTCCATACGCCGGCCGTTCACCAGCATGAAATAGAGAATAAAGTACATACTGGCAATAAGCGTCAGCGTATTCAGGGTAATGCCCAGGATCTTGGGCAGCAGCTGGGCGATATAGGGGCCCAGACGGTCGATAGCATTGGGATCGATGATCTGGTAGCCGATCTTTTCCTTGATATGACCGACGGCATTCTTCAGGGAATTGATCATTTCCTGGGAATGGGTAACGACGTAGCTGATCTTGGAGTACAGGATATTGCCCAGCAGTCCGATAGGGAGCAGGATCACAAAAAAGGACAGCAGCATCAGCACCCAGGCGGCCGTGCTCAAGCGCCAGCCTTTTTTCTCCGTAAGATAGAACATGCGCTTGCGCATGATCACATAGAAGGTAACGGAACCCAGGAAGGCCGAAATGAAAAAGAATAACTCCCGGAACAGTACGATACCGAGGAACAGAATGACGGCGATGAAGAAGATCTGGCGCAGCAGATTGCTGTCAATAGTGTTGTTGTTATTCATGCGTGGTAAAGTTAAGAGAAGTCCACGGTCCACAGACGACAGTCCACAGTAGCGTCCTATATTTTGACTGCTCGATGGAATAGCCAATCTCCGATTTCAGATGTCAGATTTGGGGTCGCCTTTGTAAACACCTATTCCTTACTGCTTCAACAACTTCCTACTGGTATCTTTCAGTTCTTTAATTCAATTCCTCTTATCGTACCATCCCTTTCTCTGTCATCCCGACGAAGGAGGGATCTGGTACGCAAAATCAAACGCAGGAAAATATCGTAATAAAAAGACTTGACTGTGGACGGTTGACCGTGGACTGTGGACTGGAATCCTTGAGCATTCCCCTAAATAAAAGAACCGATGAACAGAAGCAAACCCTTCTTCATTCATCGGTTCCTTGTTCCCTGTTCGTTATTCCTACAGTTCCTTGCGCAGGCGGGCTACCGGTATATTCAGCTGCTCACGGTATTTAGCCACGGTGCGGCGGGCAATGTTATAGCCCTTCTCCTGCAGCAGCTCGGTGAGCCGCTCATCGCTCAGGGGCTTTTTCTTATGCTCGCCTTCTATGAGGTCGCTCAGGATCTTCTTCACCTCGCGGGTTGACACCTCTTCGCCGGTGTCGGTAGTGAGCGATTCACTGAAGAAGAACTTCAGCCGGTAGGTACCAAATTCGGTTTGTACGAACTTGCTGTTGGCCACACGGCTTACAGTAGAGATATCAAGGGCGGTTTTTTCCGCAATGTCTTTCAGGATCATGGGTCTCAGCGAGGTCTCGTCCCCCGTCAGGAAGAAATCGTGCTGGTGGTTCATGATCGCGGTCATGGTGCTCAGCAGGGTATGCTGCCGCTGCTTGATGGCATCGATGAACCATTTGGCGGCATCGATCTTCTGCTTGATGAACAGCACCGCTTCCTTTTGCCGGCGGTCCTTCTTGGTGCCCCGGTCATATTCCTTCAGCATGTCGCGGTACCCTTCGCTGATGCGCAGCTCGGGCGCGTTCTTGGAGTTGAGGGTCAGCTCCAGCTTTCCGGCATTGTTGAAGATGAAGAAGTCGGGCACCACGTAGCTTTCGGCCTTGTTCACCTCACCTACATTACCGCCGGGCTTGGGATTGAGCTTGGTGATCTGGATCATCACTTCGCGCAGCTGCTCGTCGTCCAGGTTCAGTCCGCGCTGTATCTTCTCGTAGTGCTTCTTGGTGAATTCATCGAAATAACGGGTCAGCGCCTGTATGGCTATATCCACTTCCTTACCATCTGCCTTCTGGCGAACCAGCTGGAGCAGCAGGCATTCCTGCAGGTTGCGGGCGGCTACGCCGGGCGGGTCGAAATACTGGATGCGGCGGATGATGCCTTCCACCTCCTGGTCGTTGGTATCGATATTCTGACGGAAGGCGAGATCGTCCACAATAGCAGAGGTTTCCCGGCGCAGGTAACCGTCCTCGTCGATGCTGCCGATGATCTGCTCCGCAATGCGGAACTCCCGCTCGTCCAGCTTCAGCATGCCCAGCTGGTTCTCCAGCACTTCGTAAAAGCTGGTCTCCACCTTATAGGGCATGGTAGTCTTCTCTTCCTGGTCGCCGTAATTCTCATCCCGCATCTTATAATCGGCTATATCATCGTCGCCATCCTGCACATAATCGGAAATGTCGATGCTGTCGTACTGCTCCTCGCTTCCTCCCTCTTCATAATCATCCTCAGCATTGTCGGCAAATTCATCCTTGCTCTCTTCAAAGCTGTCGTCGTGCGAGTCGTCGGACAGTTCCAGGGCGGGGTTCTCTTCCAGTTCTTCCTTGATGCGTTCATCCAATATGGCAGTAGGCACCTGCAGCAGCTTCATTAACTGAATCTGCTGGGGTGACAGCTTTTGTAATAGTTTCTGTTGTAAACTCTGGCTTAGGCTCATTATAGGGTTTCGTCTGTGGCAAAAAAAAATTTGCCGGGTTCACAAAAATCAAGCCGTAAATTTACTGCAAATTGTAATCCATGGCCCGATCGCTGGTCCTTTTCTGTATCCTGATTCTGTTAAATTCAACGAAAGCCTTATCCCAGCTGACTTTGAAGGCCAAACCGGACTCCACTGCCAAACCGTTAACCCTCACGGTATTGCCGCAAAATTTCTACAGTAAACACATGGGATACTTCTGTAAAAAAGAGGTCCAGGTACAGAAGGCGATCAAGCTTCCGCTCAGCTTCCGCCTGGGTTCAAGGGAATATGTCGACTACCTGGAGCAAAAGCCGAATAGTAAACTCAAGTGATGTCTGATGTAGGATGTCTGATGTCTGATTTGGATGTCAGATCTCAGATGTCAGATTTGGGGTCGCCTGTGTTAGCATCTTTTCCTTCCTGCTTTAATGGTTTCCTGCAGGTATCCAGTCATTTCTTCATTTCTACTAGCGTAGTGTGAACCACGAAGGCTCCAGGACACGAAGATGATGAGCTGATGTGAAAATTAGCTGATGAGCTGATGGAGCAGCCAGGTTGATGTGCCAATGATCAATCTGCCAATGTGCCTATTAAACAGCTATACAATTGTGCAGACGCTCTTTGTCATCCCGACGCAGGATCTCTTACGCCGATGCAATCGCAGGAAAAGACGGTAATCACGTAAGCCCACTCCTCACTGATCACTCATCACTGCTCACTCATCCCCCCACTGCCGCAACGATCTTTTCGCCCTTATCACGGATCTGCTCTTCGGTCCAGAGGAGGCTGATGGCGGTGGAGATACAGCGGCTCATCACGGCATCGCTGGCGCTGAAATCGGTAGTCGCCAGTTTCTTCAGGGCCTGCTGCTGATCGGGATGCAGCTTATTCAGGGCGGCTGCATTTTTCAGGTGATCCCATTTGCGGATATAATGCCAGTTGTTGTCGTACCAGTAAAAATTACCCGCCAGTATGCCCTGTTCTTTCATGGTAGCTACCGCTTTACGTGTTTGCTCTTCCGTAGGCAGGAACCAGCTCAGGAAGGAACAGCTGTCGCCTTCGGGATCGGGAACCTGTCGGAAGGTAACACCCGGTATGGTTTGAATGATGCTTTTGAGAAGTGCCTGGTTCTTCTTCTGAATGGTCAGGAAATCATCCAGCCGGCGGATCTGTGCCAGTCCGACCGCTGCATGCAGCTCAGAGATCCGGAAGTTATAGCCCAGGAAAGGATGCAGGTCGGCCCCGCGGTCTACTCCCTTATGATCATGTCCATGATCGGTAAAGGCATCGCATTTCGTATACACCTCTTCACTGTTGGTCATCACCACGCCGCCTTCGCCGCAGGTCATGGTCTTTACAAAATCGAAAGAGAAGGTTCCGGCATCACCTATGGTGCCCAGGCCTTTTCCTTTATAAGTTCCGCCAATGCTCTGGCAGGCGTCTTCAAGGAGCACCAGGTTATGTTCTTTACAAATGGCCTGCAAAGCGTCGAGGTCGGCCATGCTGCCGCACATATGCACCGGCATGATGCAACGGGTGCGTGCCGTGATGGCTTTACGCACGGCGTCAGGATTCAGGGTCAGCGTTTCGTCGATGTCGACCAGTACCGGCACGGCTCCTACACTCAAAACCGCTTCAAACGAGGCCACAAAAGTGAAGGAAGGCATGATCACCTCATCACCCGAGCCAATGCCCAGGGCCGTCAGGGCCGTAGTCAGCGCAGCCGTACCGCTCGATAACAACTGGGCGTAGCGGGAACCAAAGCGCTGGCAGATGGCCTGCTCCAGCTCTACCGATTTCCAGATGCCCTT
>DATAHC010000236.1:0-13379 GCA_036263415.1 Flavisolibacter sp. | reverse complement strand
CTCTTGCAGGGTCAGGCGTCGCAATAAATCATTCACACGGACTTCAGGTGATAACTTCTCATTCCGGAATACAGCAGATTCCGGAATGGTTTGAGCTTTCAGGCTCATAACTCCTGAAAGCACCAGACTGAATTGGAAAAGAAGCAGGATGATCGCCGTGCAAATTCTTATTTTATATAGCGTGTATAGGTTCATGGAGCGCACTTCAGAAGTTCAGATAATTTAATCAGCCGGGGTAAAAGAAAAAGCCAGGGCAGGATAGGATACATTCGGGTTGAGCACTGAAGGCAATAACACTCTTACTTTCGTTCCTTCCAGGATCCATCGAACCGATTCGCCGGTCTGAAGCCATTTCATAACACTGCCTTTCCTGGGCAGGTTGGTTTGCCAGCTTACTTCTTTGGGAAGTAGGCTATTCTCATCCAGGCAAATCAGGGCATAGCGTGTATGCGTAGCTGGGTTTTGCGTGAACCAGGTATGTCCATCCCGGTAGTTTTTGGTGATCCGTGTATGATACAGCGCGGCGCCATTTTTATCCATCCATTTTCCGATCGCTTTCAGCCGCACGGTAGCTTCTTCGGCAAGGGTGCCATCGGGCTTTGGACCAACACCTAGCAGCAGGCTGCCGCCTTTGGCCACCACTTCAATTAAAGTATGAATGATACGCGCAGGTGATTTGTACTGGTCACCCGGAACATAACCCCAGTTGTTGGCAAGGGTCATGCAGCTCTCCCAGGGATAGCCCAATTGCTTATCAGGGATCCGCTGCTCCGGCGTCTGATAATTTTCATACGGTCCATGAACGGTCCTGTCTACCATCAATAGTCCCGGTTGCGCTTCACGCGCCATATCGGCGATCTTCGGCATATTGATATCCTGACTCCATTCAGGGATCCGGGCGCCCCAGGAGCGTACTTCATCATTCACCGTTTCCCTTGGCCGCACCCATCCGCCATCCAGCCATAAAATATCAATACCTCCATAACCGGTCATCAGCTCATGAATTTGATTATACGTGTATTGCTGATAGGCTTTCCACCGCCACGGATACTTGCGGATGTCGTAATTATTGTTACGGTCGGCCGTGGCATATTTGGGCCACCAGTAATTTTCAGAATGCCAGTCGGGCTTTGAAAAATAAGCGCCGATCATAAAGTCTACTTTCCGGAAGGCCTCAAATACATACCGGGCCACATCAGCTTTCGGATGGTTTTTGAAAGGCCCTGCGGTTATTTTAAAATCCGTTTGCTTCGTATCGAAGAGATTAAAGCCATCATGGTGTTTGGTGGTGAACACTACGTAGCGCATACCGGCTTCTTTTGCCGTACGGGCCCAGGCATCGGGATCGAAATGAACAGGGTTGAATTGGTTGATCAGTCCCCAGTACCACTTCTTATAGGCTTCATATCCGATCGTACTGTCTCTTTCGATCCAGTCCTCCGAACACAGGTTCCAGGATTCGATGATGCCGGGTACCGAGTAAAGTCCCCAGTGCAGGATGATACCGAACTTCTGATCCTGCCAGTGTTCCAGTTTTGACTTCACAGCCGGATCGGTCGGCCAGTGATAGGTACTGGACGCTGGATGAATCCCTTGCTGGGAAAAGCTGACGGACGGATGCAGCGACATTCCGATACAGAGAGCACAGGCCGTCAAAAAAACAGGTAGACGCATAATATAGAAGACAGGTACCGTAAAGTAAACTATCCCGCTCATCAGAAGAAAAATACTTATCATCACCGTGCCTGACGGTACAGCCCTGCCTCGGCAAGCATCGGGTTCAGTCGTGAGGACAGAATCCGGATCCGGAGGAATTGCACCCGCTTCAGGGGAAAGCGCAGGATACGCTTATAACCTACTGTTGTGCCTTCGGTAAGCCATTTCCATTCGGCACCTTCGCGGTATTCCACTACGAATCGTTCGATCCGCTGGCCATTTTGGATAGCTTCCTGCAGTAACAGCAGATCACATTCCTGCTCCTGTTTCAATTGAAATTCGATAACGCCTATAGTATCATTTTTCTGGGTGGTCCACCAGGTTGAAGACTGATGATCGACCAATGCCCGGGCGTTCCTTCCGGACGTGCGTAGGGAAGCCTTTCTCAGTAAATTGTTTTTAAATGTTTGCTGGCGCAGTCGTGTCCATTCAGCGAGTTGTTTTAAATCGGCATCGCATAGAAGTCCTCTTCTGTCCGGAGGAATATTCAGCAGCAGTACGCCGTTTCTGCCTACCGACTCATAATAAATATCCATCAGTTCCGACGCTGTTTTTACCAGGCTGTCTTCAGAAGCGTGATAAAACCAGCCCGGTCGTATGGACACATCGGTTTCGGCGGGATACCATACCAGACTTTTCGCTTTTCGCAGCTGTTCGCGGCTGCCCAGGTCCTCTTCCATGCGGTTGGCTGGCACAAAGGCAAGCTGCTGCTGCGAATGCGCGGCAATGGTTTCCTGCAGCTGGGCATCGGCCGGCACCACGCTCCATTCGGTTTCCCTTCCCCGCCCGGTTTCGGTACCCACCCACCGAACGTCAGGCCCCATAACGGCAATGACAGCCTGAGGCTGCAGTTTCCGGATCAGGGCATACCAGCGATTGAAATCATATACCTGTTTTTTTCCGTGGGGTCCTTCCCCGTTCGCGCCGTCGAACCATACTTCGGCAATTTTACCATACTGAGTAAGTAGTTCGGTCAGCTGGTTCACGAAGTAGTCATTGTATGTCGCCGAATCGCCGAAACTGGCTTCGTGCCGGTCCCAGGGCGAAAGATAAATGCCAAAGCCTACATCGTATTCTTTACAGGCAGCGGCCACTTCCTGTACGACATCGCCGTTGCCACCTTTCCAGGGACTGTTCTTCACAGAATGCTCCGTATACCGGCTGGGCCATAAACAAAAACCATCGTGATGCTTGGCGGTCAGGATCACCGAACGGATGCCGGCAAGCTTACAGGCACGTACCCATTGCCGGGCGTCGAGTTGAGAAGGATTGAAAAGCTTTGGGTCTTCCGTCCCGTCACCCCATTCGCGGTTGGTGAAGGTATTGATCCCAAAATGCAGAAACCCGGTGAGCTCCAGCTCCTGCCACTGTAGTTGGCGTAGTGAAGGCACTACGTGTACAGCCTTTCTGATCCTGTCCGCCTCACCCTCATTCCCCTGGATAACAACATAATTGTCTCCGTTGAATAGTTGTGCCTTCCCCTGGCTATACAGGACGAGTAAGATCAGCAGCAGCAAGCTCTTTAGAGAAACTCCATACATGGGTCATCTAAGATAGAGAAGAATGGAGATAGTCATACCGTCATCCGGAGGCAACATATTTGCAATAGAAAGGTTGATGAACCCTGCAGCATTCTATTCCGGTACCAGCAATGTGGTGTCGCCTTTAAAACAATCCGAATTCCCGCCGGAGTTTGCCGGAGCTACCCGCCTCACCTATTATGCGTCCCTGTTTCGCTCTGTAGAGGTAAATGCTACTTTTTACAAATTGCCCAAAGCGGCTACTGTTGAAAAATGGGCGCAGAGTGTGCCTGATGATTTTCGCTTCACCTTCAAGGTTCCTAAAGGAGTAACACATGCAAAAGAACTGCGTTTCAGCAGCGCGGAAGTGGAGTTGTTTGTTGAAACCGTTAACCAGGTAGGGCCTAAAAAAGGTTGCCTGCTGGTGCAGCTGCCCCCGAAAGCGACCCGTGAAAAAGAAGAAGAGCTGACAGCCCTGCTGGAATGCCTGAGCGAAACGGCCGCTGGCTGGAAAATAGCTGTGGAGTTTCGCCATCCCTCCTGGTATGATAGCGGGGTTTACCGTCAGCTGAAAGCGTATGGGATCGGCATGGTGAATCAGGACATGCCTAAAGCGCCTACTCCCCGGATAGAACTGTCCGAAAGTTTTGTATACCTGCGCTTTCACGGGCCCGACGGTACCTATCGGGGCAGCTACGAAGAGGACGTACTGGACGGATATGCCCAACGCATCTCTGCCTGGCTCCGGAATGGAAAGGAAGTATATGCCTACTTCAACAATACCATGGGGGCAGCATTAAGTAATTTACAGACATTGAACCATTTGGTAAGCAGTTAAACGACCCTGCCGCCGTGGTATAAAATTAGCTTTAGATACTTCGCATACGATTCACGTTGT
The DNA here is from genome assembly GCA_036263415.1 of Flavisolibacter sp. Lineage (GTDB taxonomy): Bacteria > Bacteroidota > Bacteroidia > Chitinophagales > Chitinophagaceae > Flavisolibacter. The sequence continues at coordinate 9,245 of DATAHC010000236.1, read as the reverse complement.
AAAACCGCAATGGAAAAAATGATAGCACCAGTTAATCAGAACGGAGACATGGAACGGCCTGCAAGGTTGGATTTCAATAAAGTAGCCAGGATAACCCTATGGTTCTGGATACTGAAAATACTCGCCACTACTTTGGGGGAAATACTGGGCGACTATCTGTCCATGACCCTCAATATCGGTTATGTAATAAGCCTGCTCATCACACTGGCTTTTTTTCTGGTTGTTCTTATCATACAGCTGCGTCTGAAGCGTTTTCAACCTCCCGTTTACTGGCTGGTAATCATTGGCACGACAACATTGGGAACCGAGATCTCCGACATGATGGACAGAACGCTCGGCTTAGGGTATGCGCTGGGCTCCCTGTTTCTTTTCACGGCATTGCTGCTGGTACTGTTCCTTTGGTACCGGCGCGAAAAAAAGATACAGGTGTATCCGGTCACCGAAAGAAGGGTGGAACTGTATTACTGGATCGCCATCCTTATATCAAATAGCCTGGGCACTGCCTTTGGTGATTATTTAAGTGATAATTTGGGGCTGAGCTATCTTACAGGGGCCGCTATCACCGCAGGCATCATCTTGCTGGTGGTCAGTTTGCATTACCTGACCCGGTTGAATGATGTGGTACTCTTCTGGATCGCTTTCATTTTCACGCGTCCTTTTGGTGCCACCTTTGGTGATTTTCTGACGAAGCCCGTAGCTGACGGTGGTCTTAACTTCAGCCGGGGTACAGCCGCTCTGGTTGCGGCAGGCATCATGGCTTTACTGATCATGATCTCACAACGCAAGGGTAATAATACAGAACAGGTAACGGGTAGAATGTAGTGATGCTTCTGATTACGTGTATTTGCAGGTATGCTTCTACTTGTATTTATTTCAGGTTTTAATTAAATGGTTTTAGAAGAGGCATGTGTCAGATTAATATAATGCCCTTTATCATTACTACCGAAACATCAGGCTGTCAGCCTCCTCCTTCTGAAATCCAGGAAGCCTAGCAGCAGGAAGACCAAAGCATATCCAATGGAGGTCCATACTATTTGTGTCATTATCGGCTGCATCTTACTGATAAAAGGAAAGGTCTGTAAACAATATGGAAAGAATTTCATCATCGGGGGCTTGAATTCGAAACTCATCATAATACCGCTGATCCTTCCGGATGGGGCAACAGGGCAAGCGCAATGGAAAGGCGTTGCTTCATTCCCAGCGAAAACTTATTCACCACCTTCTTACCGGTATCGGACAGGTTCACGATCTTCAATACGTCCTCCATCCGTTCACGGGTCACACCATAGGTCCGGCGATAGATCTCCAGGTTTTCCCGGGCTGTCAGGTGCGCATATAGAGAGGGAGTCTCGATCAGTGATCCGGTCCGTTTCAGAATGGCTTCCCGGTTCGAATGCAGGTGCTGGCCGAAGATCCTGATATCGCCTTTCTGGTTATTCAGCAATCCCAGTAATAAGGATAAAGTGGTTGTCTTTACGGATCCATTGGGTCCCAGAAAGCCGTAAATATTACCTTTCTCAATCCTTAAGTTGATATCATATAAGGTTTGCACATTCCGGGAATAGAAATAGTTCAAACCCCTTGTCTCAATAACAGTTGGCTGGTCCATGTACTAGTTTTTGTGTGATACTTCAGCTTATCCTTTACTAAATGAGATTGCTAGAGGGCTGATAATCAAAATTCTTGTGAAACTAATGTACCATGCAAAACATAGCACATTAGCTTGTATGAATGGTTGTGGAAAAGGATTGCTGTTAACCTGCAGGCAAGTAATGTAGCAGGAAGACGAAGTATGAGCAAATGAGAACCAGGAGTGTTGTTAACTGGCAGAAATGAGCGGATCGTTAATTCATGGTCACGGTTAGATAGACGGCGGTGCCTTTGTCATCATGCTTTACATACAGGTGTCCATTGATGGAAGAGGCACGGCTGCGGAGTTGCTCCCACTCCAGGGTATTAGTTGCGGCTGCGCTTTTACCATCCGAGTAAAGGGAAAGGGTAACCTTATTGGCATGCTGGTCCAGGAAAACGCGTACCTGCGTTACTTCACGCTGCTGAAACACTTGTGTAAGCGATTCCTGGCAGATCCGGAAAAGATCAACTTTGATCTCCTGGCTTAGCTGCTCCTCATCGAAGGAGCAGAAATAGTGGCAGGGAACATTCGTGTTGCGGGTAAACTCCTGGCAAAGGTCCTGCAGCACGGCATTAAGTCCTAGTTCCGCTATAGGAAGCGGACTTATAGAATAGGACAGTTTTCTGATTTTATCGATCAGGAGCTGGATTGTGGTGGCTCCCTGTGCAAGGCGCTTTTTGGTTTCCGGATCAGATGCGGAAAGCAGGGAACCTGCCCATTCGTAATCCATCTTTATCACGGTAGCCAGTTGACCCAGCTCTTCATGAAGTTCAGTAGCGAAATAGGCGCGATCCTTTTCCACCTGTCCCTTGAACTGCCGCGTCAGCTCCTTATATTTCAGATAATTGGCAATGGTCTCCAGCTCCTCCAGTTTCTTTTCAGTGATATTCTTGGCAATGGCAAATACAATTTCCTGTTCTGGTATATATACCGAGGTCCATTGAAGCCAGACAATGGTTCCCTGCCTGGTCACATACCGGTTTTGAAAATTGAGCAGTGGGAACTGATTCAACAATCCCTCACGTGCGTCCGCAGTTCGCTTCTGATCGTCCGGATGTATGAAGGCAGCGACCGGCTGGGCAAACAATTCTTCCTTTGTATAGCCTAAAGTGCTCTCTACTGCGGGGTTGATCTGCACGAAATAACCGGCTTTATCTACAATACAAACCAGGTCCATTGTTTTTTCAAAAACACTCGAAAGCAGAAGAGATTCGTCTTTGGTCATATTGATGTGTAGCCATCTGAATGAAGATGTTAAGATAAATGAACAGATCAGAACTTGCAATAAATAAATCCGAAACACACTCATATACTAAGTAGCTTTCATATGGCATCAGCCTACCGCAGGGGCATGATCGTAAACTATTAGCCAGGGTGCTTAACAGTAATGTCCTATATTCATTTATTCTTCTATTAATGAGTACCCGGAAAATGTGCCTGAGATAACGCTATGTGCCTTAAAGCAACTCATCTTATCTGTGAATAAGATGAATTACAGAAACAGTTCAGTACTGGTTAATTAAGAGCATATCAATCATTTTGTAAATAATTCAAAATCAGAACATGGGAACTACTTTCAGGAACCTCGCCATTTTGATGTGTGCTCTGTACGCTGCCGACGCGAAGGCTCAGATACAGGTTGATTCGATCTTCACATCCCGCCTGGTTCAGCTGGCTCATAAAAGAATTGAAGCGTTTGATACCGGCGATACAAGCATTTGGTCACCATATGTGGCGAACGAATACTTTATTGCTACCCCCACGGGGAAGATTGTTACGAAATCAGCCGTAATGGCTGGATTTGGACCACCCCTTAAAGGCTACCGCGATGTTTTTGAATTTGAAGATATTTATATCGCGCGGGACAGCAACTTGGCTGTCATGTCATATAAGATTAAAGAACACGAATGGTGGGGCAAGCAGGATAATGAGGTACCGGAACTCAGAAAAACAGATACCTACGTATTTCGGGGAAATAAATGGTTGCTGCTGGCTTCACAGGAAACCTTCTATCCGGTAATCCGAAAATCAGCTAAAATAAATACAACATCATTTAAAAAGCTGATCGGAAGGTATCAGGTCATGCCTGACCTGGAGTATTCGATTTTTGTGGAAGATGAAAAACTTTGGATTCGCGAAAATTCGAATCCGGCAAAAACAGAGCTCATTCCTCTTAATGACCATACATTTTACTGCCTCCCGGATACGGGCTATTTTAATGAAGGAGGCACTGGAGAGATCAGTTTTTCAAACGGCAAAAGAGATTTCCTGATTTTCAAAAGGTATGGTGCCATTACAAAAGCTGAAAAAATAAGATAGCTGTTCCACTTCCATCAATATGATCATTCGTTTTTCATATCCAATAAAGACTATAAGCTGAATATCAGGAGAGATACCATTACATAGAAAGCACTCCTTGCTGGACTTACCAGTTTATCTAAAAGTTAGACCAACCAGTATCAATACTGGCAATGACGGCTATCATAACCTCCGGCAGCCGGTAATACTAAGTTTGACTGCGATAAATTATTCCTTATGTATCGATTTCATAACCGAAATGAAGCTGGAAAACACCTTGCCATCCAACTTCGAAAATTCTCAGGTCAATCAGGGGTGGTCCTGGCCGTACCGCGCGGAGGAGTACCGGTAGCGTATGAAATTGCAAGAGAGCTGCAATGGCCTCTCGACGTCTTGCTGGTAAAAAAGCTGGGCCATCCCTTGAATAAAGAGTACGCCATTGGTGCTGTAGGCATCACAGATATTTATCTGTCATCTCACGAAAAGATCGACGACCAGTATCTGAAGCACCAGATAAAAAATGTACGAAGGCAACTATTTGAATGGCAGCATTTGCTAAAGGGCGATACTGTATCTATCGATCGGAAAGGCCGGACAGTGATTTTAGTTGATGATGGCGCTGCCACCGGGTCTACCCTGCTGGCCTCCGTAAGAATTTTGAAGAAAGAAGAACCCGCCAAAATCATTCTGGCAGTTCCCGTCATCACAGTTAAAGCGCTTCAGCTTCTCGCACCTGAAGTAGATGAGGTCATTGCCATTCTGATTCCGGACTTCATACCAGGGATCGGATCCTGCTATCACGATTTCAGTCAGGTTTCTGTAGAAGAAATTCAGGATTTCCTGGAAAAATACCGGTCTTTCAAAAAAGCTGTATAAGCTATTGATATATAATAAAACTAATTGAAACGCTTATTGTTCACCATCAAAAATTCCTAACAATGAAACAAGTAAAAGCAATGATGACCCTCGGTCTGATCCTTTCTTTTGGTGATCAGATCTTCGCACAGGAGGTATTACCGGAAATCACTGTCATGGCTGTACGGTACAAATATCTGAGCGCTGTTGGCCAAAAGGATCTTGCGCAGCCAGTGAAAATGCTGGAAAGGAAAGCCGCTACCTATAATATAAAAAACACGGATTATTACGAGGACGAGTATGATACGTATTTCGTTTCCTTTATAATACCAGAAGGTGAAATACTGGCTGCTTACGATAAAGATGGCAAACTGTTACATACTGCTGAGAAGTATAAAAATGTTGCCCTCCCGGAAGTGGTCCGGAATGCTGTTACAAAGCGATTTCCCAAATGGGGCATTCCGAATGATACCTACCTGGTAAATTATTTTCAGGAAGGAGGAACTACCAAAATCTATAAGCTTACCTTGGAAAATGGTGACCAGCGCCTGAAGGTAAAAGTGAACGAAAAAGGTGAGTTCTTATAAACCACCCGTCATCAAACCGGCTGTTGCTGCAAACAGGCAGGAGCCGGTTTTGAATGTGCAGGTAGCCAGTTGAAACTGATTTTATTTTGATTCCTTAAACTTACTGGGAATCAGCATTATGAATGGATTACTGAATTTCTATAAAGCTACCATGAATTTTAAGCAGCCCTTTTTCCGATTGCTTCTTCAGCAGACGGGTAACAACCTCCCTGGAAGTATTCAGATCATGCGCCATTTCCGTACGTTTGAAAGGAAGCCTTTTCGACTGTCGCATTTCTGAATGCACCTTCAGATAATACATCAAACGATCTTCCATGCTATGAAAAATGAGCTGATCCATAATCTCAAAAAGATTGGCCATGCGCTTTCTCAGGCAATCCCATACAAAAGTATTCCAGCCGCTATATTCTTTCATCCACAGTTGCATAACCGACAGCGGCAAAGACAGTATGGAGGTATTGGTTTCAGCCTTGACCATAAGGTCACTTACATTTTGCTGCGAAGCAAACATGAGTGAGATCACACAGGCGTCTCCGGCCTGTAGAAAATATAAATAATAAGGATGTACGCCTTCATTTTCCCGGTACACCTTAAGGGTGCCATCAAGGATCAGTAAAATTGAACGGATATACTGTCCCTTCTTTAGTAAAACATCTCCCTGATCAAATACGGACAATTGCCCTACCCTTACAATTTCCAGTATAAGGGCTTGCTCAAATTGCGGAAACTGCCGCTCCACTTGCTCAATCGATACATTCATAACCAAAGCTGATCTAAACTATTATTATTGACCTGGCAATTCTATACAAAACAAAGGTTACTAGGGGATTAAAAACGTGACTATTGTCACTATCAAAAGAAACAGCAGGTTTTTTGCATAACAACCACTTTTAATAAAGTTGGAACAATGTTTTGACTTATATGATGATCCTGGACAGACCCATAAACGAAAACGATCAGCATAATTAAAAGCTGTTGGCCCGGACTAAAATGTTAATCATACCATTACACGGAAATTTAGACAGGATGGTGTGACTTTTATCACACTTCATTTAAGTGGAAGCCCTTCTCTTTGCACGATTCGCTTGTTAAACACCCTAACCTGATAGCATGTACGAATTTCGAAAATACCTTGACCTTGGTAATTTCAGGGCACTATTTGTATTCAGCACCATTCGCAAGGCTGATTCTTTACGTCTTCACGTAACTGTAAAGGATCCAGCAGGAAATCCCTGCTCATTTGAAATGCAGAAAGTAGAGGAAGATTGGAAAATCATTGATGCACCAAAGGTCCCTGACTGGATAATGAATAACCAGTCCTCTTTGGAAAGGTTGATCGATGAAGAATACAAAAGATTCTGATCGGCTGTATAGTGCCTGCCACTCTATATGGATTACTTCAGATCGGAAAGAGTGGCACGTGTTTCACGGATCAGGCTTTCTAATTGGTCCACCAGATTCTTTCCCTTTTTACGCCATTTCTTGTTTAATCTTTTTCCGCGATCGGTGGCTCCAAAATAGCGCACTGTGCTTGCGAGAGCAATCCCCGCAGCAAGGACAAGAAGTTGTTTTTTAGTAGTCATATACTTGTTTTAGGATAAAAAAACGCTTGAGGATCAGCTAGCTGAATGAATGCAACTTATTTATATAGTGCAACACGTACTACAATCCTTATCAGTGCTAAAACTGATTATGGTCAGCAGGCCCGGTCAGGCTGCTAATTAATTTTAGCTTCATGAAGGTCACACCATTAATGCTGCTGGTACTGGCAATGGCCTGCCGGAATTCGCACGAATCTACCCGGCCGATGGCCCGGAATATTACTGAATCGGTATATGCAACCGGCCGGGTGGTAAGTAAGGAACAATATGAAGTGTATGCCCCCGTCAGTGGTATTGTTCAAACAGTTCATGTACAGGTGGGAGACACCGTATCTGCCGGTTCTCCCCTCCTCACGCTTCAGCATGAAGCACAGCGCCTTGCGGCAGATAATGCTCAGACTACAGTACAATACCATGCTGTTTCCAATAACAGGGAACGGATAGAGGAAGCAACAGCAAATCTCAGCCTCGCTCAGGTAAAGCTCCGGCAGGACTCTCTGCTTCTGGTTCGGCAGCTGCGGCTATGGTCGCAGAATATCGGCAGCCGCATGGAGCTGGAACAACGGCAGCTGGCACTTAAGAACGCACAATCCGCTTTTGAAACCGCTCGTCTGGAACTGATAAAGATTCAGAAACAGCAGGAACTTGATCAGGCGCAGGCAACGGGCAATTACCGGATCAGCCGTGCGCAGTTGCAGGATTATACGGTTCGGGCCACTCATGCCGGCAGGATCTATGCGATTCCTGAAAAACAAGGTGAGATGGTACTGATGCAAAAGCCGGTAGCGATTCTCGGAGACGCACATACATTTTATCTGGAATTAAAAGTGGATGAAATTGACATCACCCGGGTGAATGTGGGACAGGAAGTATTTATTTCGATGGACAGCTACAAACCGAAAGTGTTCAGGGGCAGGGTTTATTCTATCGATCCAATAATGGAGGAGGATACGCATTTCTTCACCGTGAAAGCAAACTGGGAAGAGGCACCGCCAACACTGTATCCGAATCTTTCGGTAGAGGCCAGTATTATCATACAGACAAAGGACAAGGCACTGACGATTCCAAGGAATTATCTTTTGGGCGATTCTGCGGTAAGGCTTTCTGATGGAACAATAAGGAAGGTGATTATTGGATTAAAGGATTATCAGCAAGCTGAGGTTCTTCAGGGCCTTTCTGTTAATGACATTATTATAAAACCTGCTGAATGAATCGGAAATTGATCTTCAGTATCGCCTGGTCACTCTTGCTGGCCCGTTGGCGCCAGACACTTGTAGCGGCAGTGGGCGTAGCCTTTTCGGTAACTATGTTCATTGCTCTCCTCAGTTTCATGATCGGACTGAACAAAATGCTGGATGACCTTTTTCTGAACCGTTCAGCCCATATCCGGCTTTACAACGATATCGAAGCAAGGCCTTCAATGCCGATAGAAAGGGTTCCCGCTTACGCACATTCATATTGCTTTGCTTCTGCTGTACAGGCAGCCCAGGTACGTAAGGATATTTATAACAGTGGAGGAATCCTGAATGCCTTGCGGAACGATAACCGTATACTGGGCATATCGGCAAAAATAACCAGTCCGGCCTTCTTCAATAAGGGAACGGCCAGACTGAATGGCACACTGACCGGAGTGAATCCGGAAGATGAAAACAGGGTGTTGCACTTTTACGACTACATAGTAAAAGGCTCCGGAGCAAGTCTGAATTTCATTCCGGGAAGTGTGGTTCTGGGAAAGGCCCTTGCGGATATATTACAGGTGGATCTGGGTGGCAGGATTTATATCACTACTCCCCGGGGAGTGGTTTATCCGCTTCAGGTGATTGCCCTTTACCAGTCCGGACTAACGGAACTGGATAAGACCACAGCATATGTATCGGTGTCAACTGCTCATAAGCTTTTGAATTTACCGGTCAGTTATCTGACCGATATCCAGATCAGGCTCACCCAAATGAAAGAGGCTCCTGCCATCGCACAGCAATACCAGCAGTATTTTCAGATAAAAGCGGAAGCGATTCAGCCCGCGAATGCTGAACTGGAAACCGGCACCAGCATCCGAACGCTGATAGCCTACCTGGTGGGTATCACGCTGCTGGTGGTCGCTGGTTTTGGTATCTATAATATCCTCAACATGATGATCTATGAAAAAATGGACACGATCGCTATCCTGAAAGCAACAGGGTTCTCGCCTGATGATGTCCGGTCTGTATTCCTCATCATCGCTACGGGTATCGGGCTGGCTGGTGGGCTGGCGGGGCTGTTCTGCGGATTGGG
>DATAHC010000235.1:0-10275 GCA_036263415.1 Flavisolibacter sp. | reverse complement strand
TTTCTTTGGTTTAGACTGGCGTAGGACAGTCTGGAGGTGCAGGGGATTGCTTCGTCGTTCCTCCTCGCAATGACGGTCCGTACTGAAGTGCAGTTAGTCACTACGATAGGAAGAGGACAATCTTTGTGCGCCTTAGTGACTTCGAGTCTTTGTTGTTCCACCTACGCCGCTGGATGAGAGGAAAGATTGATGCAAGAAAACAAATCAGACATCAGACATCCTACATCAGACATCCAAATCGGACATCCAAATCGGACATCCAACCTCACCAGTCGTCCGTGCGGAAGGGCGAAACCGGCAGGCCTTCTTTACTGAACAGATTGCCTACGCCGGCATTGCTGAAACCGAAGCGAACGGCTACCGGCTGCTTAACTTCCTTACTCCAGACCACCAGCTTCTTGTCGGTAATAGTAGCCCGGGCGGGGTGAAAGATCCTGTCGGCACCGGCTATGTAGATCTCATTCAAGGTTCTGCCTTTGATCATCAGATCGGTGTATACATGATCAAAGGAAATCCAGGCTTTGCCCTTTACTACTTCCATGCTTTTGTAGAGAGGGGTTTGCGCAGGGATATTCTTCTGATAGGTTTTCTCCAGCGCCAGGTTGGCCAGCCGCAGGCCTACATCGCGCTTGTTCTTCGGATGGATGTCGCTGACATCGCCTGCAATATCGGTGGTAACCACCATACCTGTGTTGGGGTGCTGCAGCACACGCACCTGGGCTTCGCGCAGCAATGCTCCCTGGTTGGGCTCGTTATAGTTGAAGGGAGCGATCTGTACCAGGTAAAAAGGAAAGTCTTTCTTCCATTCCTTTCTCCAGGCATCGATCATTATTTTCAGCAGCTTGTCGTATTCTTTCGGAACCGTGGTATTGCTTTCTCCCTGGTACCAGATGGCGCCTGCTATATCTACATCGGTTATGGGATTGATCATGCCATTGAACGTATAGCCGGGAATAATGGGCCAGCCTTCGGTAGCCGGCTGTTGCAGGGCGGCGGCTTTCAGAACAGGATCCCCATTCACCAGTTCGGCGGGCGTCCAGGCTTCGGCGGGACTGCCACCCCAGCTGGCATTGATGAGGCCAATGGGTACATTCAGCTCCTGGTTGAGGCGCCTGCCAAAATAGTAGCCTACCGCACTAAACGACTTTACGGTATTGGAATCGCAAACGGTCCATTGGGCTTTTACATCCTCCTGCGGATGATAGGCAGATGTGCGGGGAATATTGAAAAAGCGGATGTTGTTATTGGCAATAGAGGGCAGCTCCGGCGTCATATCGGGAAGGCCCCAGTAATAATTGTATTCCATGTTGGACTGGCCTGAACAGATCCATACCTCACCGATCAGAATGTCGGTCAGCTCAATCGTGTTCTCTCCCCTGAATGTAATGGTGTAAGGACCTCCGGCACCAGGCGTAGGAATGGACAGCATCCATTTACCATCGTTGTTCACCTTTACCGAGTCGGGTTTATTGCTCCAGGAGGGTGTGATGATGATCTTTTCGCCGGGGTTGCCCCAGCCACGGAAACGGGTAGCCGAATTACGCTGCAAGACCATATGGCTGTTGAATTCGGCCGGCAGTACGATACGGGCTCCGGCGGTTGCGCTGAGAAGAGTCATCAGAAAAAAGAAGAGTGCTTTGGTCATAGGTGTTTAACGAATGGGTTTCAGCTTCGTTTGTAAAGCTTCTATCGCATGGGCAAGATAAACAATGGGCGCGTTCCAGTTGATGGCAATTTCATTGGAGGCGTAGGAGCAAACATTGTCGACAAAAGCCGTTTCCGGCTCGGTATAGGGATAGGTGCAGCCATCCTGGCGGCCGGGGTTCGGTCCGCCGGATAAAAGACCCGGCACCGGCGCTTCGATGCCATCTGCCTGGGAGGGCCGGTGGTGCGGATGCATCACCGGCTTACTGCCGATACCGGTGACAAAGCTGTAACCGGTGGCATTGCGGCCGGCTATATAATCGAGGTTGCTCAAGGCACCGGAGAGGTAGTTTTGATTCCCTGTGAGGAGAAACGCTTTTACAAGAAGCTCCCCCTGGTTGGCCGCTACGGCATTGCTGCCCCAGATGAAATCAGCCGGAGCTTGTCCCATGACCACACCAAATGCGTTTTGCTCACGGCTGGCCACGTATTGATCGGCCATCCGGATCAGGGTATCTTTCAGGGCCTGTTGCAGGTCGGGCTCTGCCTTTGTGTTCAGTAAGGTATAGTAGCCCAACATACGCACTTCATTCCAGGAAGGCAGGGTGACCGCATGATGCAGACCTTGTTGCAAGACTTTGAAATAAACAGGTTCTTTTGTTGCCGCATATACTTCTGCAGCGGCCCAGAACCACTCATCTTCCAGCTTTCCATCGCCATATTCACCGGTTGTTATATCGGGATCAAAAGCAGCATTGAGTGCGGACTGACGGTAATAGACGGCGGGATTCGCTTCTGCCCATTTCCAGGCTTTGGCAGCCGCCTTCAGGCAACTGTCTGCAAGCGCAGGCAGCAGCTTTTGCTTCTTTAAGAGGCGCGCCGCCTGAGCTGCCACGGCTGCCAGGTTGAGCGCTGCCGCCGTACTTTTCTGCACCAAGTAACGTGGCAGTTTCGTAACACCCGGCATTACCATTCCGTCGAAGGCGGCATTAGTGAGCTTATGGTATACGCCACCATCACCGGGATCCTGCATGGTGAGCATCCAGCGAAGATTGTAGAGGGCTTCATCGAGAATATCAGGGATTGTATTGTTGCTTTCCGGAATGTTCGTTTTCAGCGTATCGAAGTAGGCGGGGAAATCTTCATAGGCCGATAATAACGTGGAGGTGGAGATACCCGAGTTCACGACATACTTGTTATAGTCACCGGCATCGTACCAGCCACCGGGGGCGGACAGCACGGTGCCCGCCGGTCTGGCGGCACTGGCTGCTGAAGGATGGATGATGACTGCCGTATCCGGATGTCCGGCCGGGCGGCTCCAGGCTCCCGCATACTCCGGCATGAGTGGTTGGTTGGAGCGTATGAAATAGTATCCTTTCAATACGGCAAGGGCCAAGGGACGATTGACAGCGTCAGCAATGCGAAATAGATAGGAATTCCCACTACCCGGTACATAGAGTACGAAATTTCCCTTGCCTTTGAAGTCTGTAAAGTCCGCCTTATGCGTGACCAGGGAGGAGTTGTGTGAAGGCGTTGCCCTGGTCAGCCGGCCTTTATAGACCGTATCCTTTGAAGCGGCCTCCAGTAGATAGAAAGCTTCTCCTTTCACCGGACCAGTAACCACGGCCATCCTCGAGGCCTCCGGATAAAAGCCCAATTGATTGAGGGCAATGGCCGGTGGCGGTTGTTGCGCCATTAACCTGCTCACAACTATCAGCGCCCCTACTGCTACTACACTCCTTTTCATATGCCTGGTTTATTCGTCATTAAACGCTTTCCATCCGCATCAAAATACAACGGATCCTGTAACGGTGAACTTTGCCGTCAACTGTTCTACCTGCACGGTAAAGTCGCCTGCTTCGAGATGCTTCTTATTATCCGTATGTACAAAAGCCAGGTTCCTAACCGGTATCTGCAAGCTTACGGTTTTCGATTCACCGGGCTTGAGGCTGATCTTATCAAAGGCGCGCAGGCGCTTTACATCCGGGGTGAGCGAAGCGATGAGATCTGATGTAAAGACCTGTACGGCTTCCTTCCCTTCGCGTGCTCCTGTATTGGTAACGGTGACAGAAACTGTGATCGTTTCATCCGGACCATAGCTGCTCTTATTCAGCTTCAGATCGCTGTACGAAAAGCGGGTATAGGAAAGACCATAGCCGAACTCATACTGCGGATTGCTTTCGCCGCCCTGCGGGTTGGTAGCTCCCTGTGAAGGCTTGTGAATATAACTGTACAGGTCATTCGCATAACGGGGATAGGTAATCGGCAGCTTGCCACTGGGGTTAACATCGCCCGACAAGACATCGGCCAGGGCATCGGCACCAAAATTACCCGGCAGGTAAATATCAACAATAGCAGCAGCACCTGGCTCAATGCGGTTGATGATGCGGGGGCGGCCTTCATTCAGGACCAGGACCACCGGCTTACCGGTTTGATACATGGCCTGGGCCAGCGCCAGCTGGTTATCGCTCAGGTTGAGATCATTCAGGTTGCCCGGTGTTTCGGTATAGCTGTTCTCTCCTATGCAGAGAATGATATAATCCACATTGGCCGCTGCCTGCACTGCAGCAGCCATATTAACAGCCGTATCCTGGTTGAAGGTACCTCCCGGCTTGTAGACCACACCCTGCTCCAGCGTTACATTGGCGGCTCCAAACTCATTCCTTACGGCTTCAACTATGGTATTATATTTTTCAGCGTAGACATCTGTACGTTCTCCCTGCCAGGTATAGGTCCAGCCGCCATTGAGCGTGCGCATGGAGTTGGCGTTGGGACCCGCGACCAGCAGTTTGGCGTCTTTGCGGATGGGCAGCGTATTGTTCACATTCTTCAGCAAGGTGATGGCTTCCGCAGCCGTGTTGTAAGCCGCCTTTTCAAATTCAGGACTGCTGAATTTCGGATAGTCCTTCAGCAGGGTGACCGGTGTTTCGAAGATACCCAGCTCATACTTTACCCGCAGGATCCTGCGCACGGCATCATCTATGCGGCTCTGCGCTACCTGTCCTTCCTTTACCAGGGCTATGAGATCGGAGCAGAAGCCTTTATAATCGTAAGGGATCATGGCCATATCGATCCCGGCATTGATGGCCAGCATAATGGCACCCTTGATATCTTTCGTGAGCCGGTCGCGGCGGTAAACATTCTCGATATCCTGCCAGTCCGTAACGATAAAGCCTTTGAACTGCAGCTCGGTTTTCAGGATATCGGTGAGGAGGTGCTTATTCACGTGCGTAGGGACACCATTGATCAGGGCCGAATTCACCATCACATTCCGCGCGCCGGCTTTGATAGCAGCGGCAAATGCCTGCAGGTGGTATTCGCGCAGGTAATGCTCGGGAATCCAAGCATCGCTCCGGTCCTTTCCCGATTTCGGGTCGGAATAGGCCATATAATGCTTCAGGCTTACGGCCAGTTTTTCTTTACTACCCACCGGGTTCTGCACGCCGTCGATGAACTGCAGTCCCAGCTGTTCGCCCAGGTAAGGGTCTTCGCCATAATCTTCCCAGATGCGGGGCCAGAGCGCGTTGGTGCCCAGATCCAGTGCGGGCGAAAAGGTCCAGGGAACAGCGGCTGCACGGGACTCATAAGCGGTGATGACACCCGCCTGGTGCACCAGGGCGCGGTTGCGTGCCGCAGCCTGTGCGATCTGCTGCGGGAACAAGGTAGTACCAGCCACATAGTTCACTCCATGAATATCATCGAGCCCATACAGAATCGGGATCTTCAAACGATTGGTCTGTGCCGCGGCCTGAAGCTCCCCGATGATCCGGTTCCAGTCCTGCGCAGTCTGCAAGGGGCCCGGTGTGTTGAGTACCGATCCGATCTTATAGTTGACCACGGCGTCCTTCATTTTATCGGAAAAGGAAAATGCCTGTCCCTTAGAAGTGCCCAATGACTCTATGGAGACCTGCGCCATCTGGCCGACCTTTTCCTCCAGGGTCATTTGCTTCAAAAGCGCGTTCACTTTTGCTTCTATCGCCGGCGTAAGGGTGGTTTGTGCCGGGGCGGACAGCATCAGCAATAAGGCGAATGCGGTGACCGCAAGTGTTTTTAAATAAGCTATCATACTATTTGTTCTATTGTTTGTAAACGTTTACTGATCTCCATACAGGCCCGGGTGTTATGGTAGGGACATTTCCAGATTCCTACTTTGTCTTCCTGCCGCATAACGGAACAATCTTCCTGTATACCCCAATACCATTCCCCACCCTGTTTATCGATGATCTTGTCGTGGATATATTCCCAGGCCCGGATGGAATGCGAGAGATAGCGTTCCTTACCGGTCAGCTGCCAGGCATGCAGAAAGCCCACCATCGCCTCCGCCTGCGGCCACCAATGCTTCTGGCGCACCAGGTGCTTCTCAGCCGGCTCGTATTCATACCAGAGGCCACCATCTTTATCCAGGCCTTCTTCTGCTGCCTCCGCTACCTGAATGGCAGCCTGCTGCACCTGTTTCAACAGTTCCGGCTCATCCAGCAGCGCAGCCGCTTCCTGCAGCAGCCAGGCAGCTTCGATATCATGTCCATAAGAAACCGTAGCCGATTTCGGATTCCATTGCTCATCGAAAAAAAGCAACAGGTGGCCGGTATCCGGTGCGATGATGTGCAATAGAAAAATGCCAACCAGTTCCCGCAGTTTATTTTTCAGCTCCGGGTCGGGCCATACGGCATACAGACTGGCGAAGCCTTCCAGCACATGCAGGTGCGTATTCATAGACTTCTTTTCGTTGGCATCCTTAGTACTGAGTCGCCGATCAGCCAATTCCTTCCAGTCGCGGGACAAGGCTTCCAGGTATCCACCATTAACGCTATCGTAACTATATACAACAATAGCCTTATACAACCGGATGGCTTCATCGAGCGCCACAGGGTCCTTTACAGCTTTATAGTACTCGCTCAATCCGTAGATGGCGAACGATACTGCATAGATCTGCTTTTTGGTATCCAGCGGCCTGCCCTCCGCATCTACCGTCCAGAAGACACCGCCATATTCCCTGTCTATAAAAGAATCCAGGATATACCGAAAGGCACGGGTTGCGACAGAAAGGTAGGCCTGCTTCCCGGTGTGGTTGAAGGCCGCGGAGAAGGCCCATAGAATACGGCTGTTGAGGACCGATCCTTTGGGTGCTTCCGGATCCAACTGATTGCCGTATGCCATCCTGCCGATGAACCCCCCTCTTTCTTCATCGAGGGTATAGCGCATCCAGTAGGAAAGGATGTGCTCCAGTTCCTCTTCCGCCTGTTTTTTATATTGCTTTAAACGCTTGTCCATACTTTAAAAAGGCATCCCGCAGAAGCGGGACGCCGGCATAAACGATTGCTTAGGAATTCACACGAGACCGTTTTTTCGGGCCTGCCGCTATTGCGGCGGAAGCCCGGTTCTTATCAATCAATTCTTTCAGTACCTGTACCGAGGCCGCAGCGGTATACCCGTCTGCCGGCGTATGCATTACATAATCGAGCAGTTTGTCAATAGTTGTAGTAGCCACATGCTGCCGGGTATCGGAGGAAGCATAGTAGATGAAAACCGTTCCGTCGTCGTTGGCAATCCATCCATTGCAGAACAGCACATTCGAAACGTCTCCCGTTCTTTCCTCCCCTTCCGGCGCCATGAAATATCCGGCCGGCTTACAGATCACTTTCGTGAGGTCGTTGAGATCGGTTAGAAACAGATAAAGCGTGTAACGCAATCCCGCTGCGGTGTTGCGCACCCCATGCGCCATATGCAGCCAGCCCTTCTCCGTTTTGATAGGGGCCGGACCCAGCCCGTTCTTGGCTTCATAGATCGTATGGTATTGCTTCGGATCGATCACGACTTCCTTATCGATGACGGCATTCTCTATGGAAGCGCAGAGGCCAAACCCGATGCCGCCTCCCTTGCCGGCTTCTATAAAGCCATCCTGGGGGCGCGTATAAAATGCGTACTTGCCCTTTACAAATTCCGGGTGCAGCACCACATTACGCTGTTGCGGTGACGGTGTCTTCAAATCCGGGAGGCGTTCCCATACCAGCAGGTCTTTGGTGCGGGCAATGCCGCATTGCGCGATGGCAGCCGACTGGTCGCCTTCCGGAGCCGCCGGGTCGCGGCGCTCGGTGCAGAACACGCCATAGATCCATCCATCCTCATGCTGCACCAGCCGCATATCATAGACATTGGTATCCGGTAACTCGGTTTCCGGAAGATCGATAGGGTACTCCCAGAACCGGAAGCCATCGATGCCGTTATCGCTTTCCGCTACTGCAAAAAAGGACTTGCGATCCCGGCCTTCCACGCGGGCGATCAGCATATATTTATCCCGGAACCGGATGGCCCCGGCATTGAAAGTAGCGTTAATGCCAAAGCGCTCCATGAGGTAGGGGTTGTCGTTCGGATCCAGGTCGTACCTCCAGAACAAAGGCGTATGCTGAGCGGTCAGCACCGGATGCGTATAGCGGTCGAACATACCATTGCCCGGTGTTATCCTTACATTCCTGGAATGGAACAACGCCTCCTGTTCCTGCTGCAGCGCGTTCCATCTTTCTTCGAATTGTGTGCTCATATGCCTATGTTTTCAGCCTTTCGGCCCTCTGTTTTGGTTTAGTTTTCTAGTTTATCCCACCAGGTCCTTTTCAATATGGTAACGATCACGAGCAGCAGCGCTACCGTGATCCATAAAGGCCATTTCATCCAGAGCACGAGGTACATGGGCAGAATGGTAAGGCAGAGCTGCGCCACGATACCTAGCACTACATTGAACATATCGAGGCCGAAACGCCTGTTGGCCTGAAAGCCCGGATCGTCCTGAATGACCTGTACGTGCACCGGCTTCCAGAATCCCCAGGGCCGTACCGTACTGTAAAATTTCTTCAACACGGAGGCCTCCGTTGGCGGCGCTGTATAGGTGCCGATAAGGCAGCCGGCAATGGACAGCGCAAACAATACCGGGAAGTAAAAGAGGAACTCGGATCCTTCAAAGAAGTGTGAAAAGACCAGGGCCCCCGCAATACCCGTGAGCATGCCGAAGAAAAAGCCATGGGCGTTGAAGCGCCACCAGTACCATTTGAGCACATTGGCAGCAATGTACCCGCCATAGAGTCCCGAAACGATCCACTGCAATATGGAGTTCACATCTTTCGCGAAGAAACCCAGGACGACCCCGATGGTGACCACCACGATACCGGTAGCATAGTTCATGGTCATGATCTTCCTGTTGGAGGCCCGTGGGTTTACATACTTGAGGTAGATATCATTCACGATATACGCCTGCGCTGCGTTGAGCGTGCCGGAGAAGGTGCCCATGAAGGCGCCGAGGAGTCCGGTAAGCACCAGACCGAGGATACCCACCGGAAGAAAGCTGTTGATGGCACCCGGCAGCACGCGCTCGAAGTCGACGCCGCCCCGGCCATCGGAAAGGTTCAGCTGCTGATAATACAGCAGGCCCAATACCGTAAGGCCGATGACCATGGCATACCGGATCGGCAGGAGCACAATGGAAACGAAGCCGGTCATCTTGGAAGCCTCTTTGGGAGAGCGGGTCGAGAGGATCTTCTGCATATCATAATTCGGCGCGGGTCCTGCCAGGGAAGCAAAGACCCCCTTGAACAACATCATCATAAAGAATATACCAAAGAGCCCGAAGCCGTCATCGGCGATCTTTTTGTTGGCGGCATCCACCAGTCCGCGCCAGTTGAGGTTCAGCTTCCAGCCAAAGAACGGATCGCTCCAGCCCTCCGGAACCTTCAGGGTGTTGCCCTTGAGGTGACCGACGGCGATGATGGCAATGGCGATGCAGCCCACGGTCATGATCACATATTTGATGAGGTCACCCAACACAATGCTGTGCATACCGCCCAGGATGGAATAGAACATGGCGAAGAGCGTGAAGATGATGCCATATACGTGCGCCACATATTCCGGCGCCACGGTAAAAGGAATATAGGGCTGCACGCTTGTCCAGGGGACAAAGATCTCGATGAACTTACCCAGTCCGACAAACCCATAGGCCAGAAAGCCCAGGCAGCCGATCAATGCAAAGGCCACTACAATGTTATGGGAGCCCTGCACCCCTTTGCCTTTGAGTCCGAACCGCGTAGCCAGCCATTCGGCACCGGTGTTGGCATTGGAGCGGCGCAGCCATTTGGCGAGGAACATCATATTGAACACCTGGTTGAATACTGGCCAGAGCCAGGGGATCCAGATGCTTTTCATACCATAGACAAAGCAGAGCGAGACCATCCACATGGTGCCGCTGATATCGAACATATCGGAAGCATCGCTCAGTCCGAGTAAATACCAGGGAAGCTTTTTGCCGCCCAGCAGGTAGCTCTCTTTATTCTGCCTTGCCTTCTTGCGAAGGAACCAGCCGATCAGTACCATGAGTACCAGGTAGGAAAGAATGATGGCGATATCGAGGGCTTGAAGATTCATGAGATCTATGTCAGATGTCAGATTTCAGATGTCAGATATATGTCTGATGTAGGATGTCTGATGTCTGATTTCTCCTGGTGTATTTTTCTTTTGTTTTTTGATCTATCTTGCTTCGCTTCTATTCATCACTCATCACTCATCACTCATCACTCATCACTCATCACTCATCACTCATCACTCATCACTCATCACTCATCACTCATCACTCATCACTCATCACTCATC
>DATAHC010000234.1:0-6050 GCA_036263415.1 Flavisolibacter sp. | reverse complement strand
TATTCAGCCCTGACGCTTCAATTGAAATACCACCCGTTTCAAAATATTTTAAAGCGGAAAAAGGATGAGCGGCACTCAAAATGAGCCTCATATAATTTTTTGGAGAGATATTTGAATAGACTGGGCAAAAACAGGAAGCCGTGTATTCTAAACAAAAAATCCTGCTTTTGGATGATAACAAAGATCTTCTGCTGATCATGCAGATCATCCTCAAAGGCCAGGGCTATGAAACCGTTGTTGCCACCTGCACCGACGAAGCGGAACAAAAGATCCGGATCCATCAGCCGGTACTGATCCTGATGGACGTTTTTATCTGCGAGCAGGATGGACGCGAATTCTGCAATAAGCTGAAAAGTAATCCGGAAACCTCCGAAATAAGAGTCATAATGATGTCAGGTTATGAAAGCCAGCTGGACCTGATGTCGTGGGTAGCGGCGGACGATTTCATGCAAAAGCCTTTTGATTATAATGACCTGATCGATCGCGTACAAAAACAAATGGATATTGCGTTGGCCGGCCTGGTACCGGTTAAGACGGGTCTTCTGCAGAAGGTAACTACCACGTCAAAGTATAAATAGCGATCTCTTTCAGGCCATCATAATTCTTCTTCCCTTTCCAGCATCAGTATGGCGCTTTGAGGCACAATGAAATATTTTTCATTCTGATACATGATCTCTGTGGCGCCACTCAGCAAAAAGATGGCAAGGTCTCCCTCCTTCGCCTGGAGCGGAACATATTTAACCGATTCTTCCTGGGCCTTCCAGGGCTCTTCTTCGGTGACCACGGGTATGGCATAACCCGGCCCAATTTTTATAATATAACCCTGTTGCACTTTTTCTTTCTCCTGCACGCCGGGAGGAAGATAGAGTCCGGTTTGTGTGCGTTCGTTGGGACGGGAGGGTTGGATTAATACCCGGTCTCCGATCAGGATGAGCTTCTTCAATTTGTTGTCAGGGGTCAGTCGCATCGTTCAGCATTTGGGAGCGCAAAAATAAGTGAACCCGTGAAGCATTTTAGCAGACAATCCGGATGGATGCTTACAAAACGACGTATGGGCAAATACGTTAACTTTATTCTCAATTTAAAAACCCGTTAGTCATGGAAGGAAAAAAAGCTAAGATTTTATTATGCGAAGATGATCCGAATCTGGGAAGTGTGCTGAAGAACTATCTGGAACTGAATGATTATGATGTAACCCTGGAGCGCGACGGCCGTTTGGGACTGGCTGCCTTTCAGCGGGAAACGTTCGATTTATGCCTTCTCGATGTAATGATGCCCAATATGGATGGCTTTACATTAGCCGAAGAGATCAGGGACATTAACCCGGATATTCCACTCTTCTTTCTCAGCGCCAAGACTATGAAAGAAGATATCATCCAGGGCTATAAGCTGGGTGCCGACGATTATATCACAAAGCCCTTCGACAGCGAAGTGCTGCTGCATAAGATCAAGGCCATTCTCAAACGCAATGAAGAATTGAATCGGGAGGCCGAGAACCGGGAATTCGATCTTTCTTCCTACCATTTCAATCCGAAGCTGCGCGAGCTTTCGCACGATGGAAAGATGCAGACGCTTTCTCCCAAAGAGAACGAGCTGCTGAAAATGCTTTGCGAGCACATGAATGACCTGCTTCCCCGCGAACAGGCCCTGAAACGCATCTGGGGCAGCGATACCTATTTTAATGGCCGCAGTATGGATGTGTATATTGCCAAGCTTCGCAAATACCTGAAGGACGATGCCAAGATCGAGATCGTCAATATTCATGGCAATGGATTCCGCCTCGTGGTACAGGAATAATTAGAAACTCCACCGTTATATAAAGAAAACACCCTGCCTAGCAGGGTGTTTTCTTTATATAACATCGTCAAATGTGAAAGGTGAATGTAGAATCGTATCTATTAATGGGTCAATGGTCGGGCGTAAGGGGAGCTTTTCTCATCCATCCAGAGCTGCAGTTGCTGAAAGGCGGAGACCATACGCTGAAAGCGGTTTTCCGTTTCCGGCCATTTCACCTTCTTTTCATACATCTTATAGTAAAAGCGTTCATAAGCAGCCCTGCAGTCTGCCGTATCATAAAACAGTTCTTTCCAGTCCGTAAACAGGTATTCATAGTATTGCAGTTGAAACCCGTTCCCGTATAGTTTCAACAGGCTGGGCGTACTGCGTACGTTCAATAGATCGATCTTGCTGTCCAGCCCCCACTGGAAATAGGTTTCCCAGAAACTGAAATGATTCTTCAGGCGGCTACGCAACTCTGCGTCCGTTTCCTTATGGGTAGCCGGGATCCTCCATTTATTATGTACGATCGAGAATGGATTTTGCCGGGCAGTCTGAAACGCCGTTGGATAACCTTCGAAAACATAGATCCGGCGGCCCATCTTATCCGATAATACCAACTTCTTGGCTTCCTGCCGAACAATCAGCCATTCCGTTACTTCTTTGCGCTCGTTAACCAGGATCAGGGTTTTATCCTCCCGTTTCCACTTTCCGGTTTCATATTTTCTGAAGTAGGCATTGTACAGGCCATTTTCACCCAGTTCGAGAAACTGGTCTGCTGTCAGCTCCCGATCGGCAACCGGCCTGGGCAGCGCTTCGCTGGCAGCAATCTCCTGTTGCGTGGCTTCGTCAGAATATAACCAGGCCTTCAACAGGGGATCCCTGGGCTTTGCCTGGCAGGAAAAGAGATGGATTGTGAGAATACTGCAGCAGATAAATGCTTTCATATCCGCCAAAATAGGAAATCCGGCTAGATATTGAAAAGGGTCGTTTCACCATATTGTCCCGGAGGCATTTTACCCAGGTGGGCATAGGCCTTATGGGTCGCTTCCCTCCCCCTGGGGGTTCTTTTCAGAAAGCCTTCCTGGATCAGAAAGGGCTCATAGACTTCTTCCAGGGTACCGGGTTCTTCTCCAACAGAGGTAGCGATGGTAGTTAGACCTACCGGACCGCCCTTGAATTTTTCAATGATGGAGGAAAGGATGCGGTTATCCATATCATCCAATCCATGCTCATCTACATTCAGGGCTTTCAGGGCATGCTGGGTAATACCAAGGTCTATGGTTCCATCGTTCAGAACCTGGGCGAAATCCCGGACTCTTCGCAGCAGGCCATTGGCAATACGGGGCGTACCGCGGCTGCGGCGGGCGATCTCTCCGGCAGCATCGGGAGAAATAGCCACCTTAAGAATGGTCGCGGCCCGGAGAAGGATCCTTTTCAGGGTCTCTGCCGTATAATACTCCAGCCTCGACTTGATAGCAAAGCGTGATAATAAAGGAGCGGTGAGTAACCCGCTGCGGGTAGTGGCACCGATCAGCGTAAAGGGACTCAGATTGATCTGTATGCTTCGGGCATTCGGCCCGCTGTCGATCATGATATCAATCTTATAATCCTCCATGGCGGAATAGAGGTACTCCTCCACTACCGTGCTCAGCCGGTGGATCTCATCTATGAATAAAACATCGTTGGGTTCAAGGCTGGTGAGCAGGCCGGCAAGGTCACCCGGCTTTTCAATGACGGGACCTGAGGTCTCTTTGATATGTACGCCCAGTTCATTGGCAACAATGCGCGACAAAGTAGTTTTGCCCAGACCCGGAGGTCCATGAAACAACACATGGTCCAATGCCTCACCCCTGATCCGGGCAGCCTTTATAAAAATAACCAGGTTCTCTATGACCTGGCTCTGGCCGGAAAACTCATCGATCTGCGCCGGACGGATGTTATTCTCAAACTCCTTATCGGCAGGCGACAACCCCTCTTTTTCCGTTTGTAGATTCGGATTGGACATAGGTAAAAATACAAAAAAGGGATGGCATTGCCCTGTTAAAAGCGACTCCAAAAATATATTTGCATATACAACTATAATCTCTTTACCTTTGTTCGGATGAAAATGAGCAACAGCAAATTTTGTCAGTGCCTGTACTTCACTTCCAATGCCCTGGCCCGGAAAATGGAAAAGCTTTCCAGTCAGAGCTGGAGCCGGGTGGAGTTAGCGCCGAGCCATGCCTATTTGCTGATGGCAGTGCTGGAAGAACCAGGAATGCAACCCGGTATTCTGGCAGATCATTTACAGCTGCAGCCCAGTACCATCACCCGCCTGATTGAGAAACTGGAAGAAAAAAAACTGGTAGTGCGCACCACCGAAGGCAAAATCACAAACGTGTACCCCACGCCAAAGGCCAGGGAACTTCAGCCCCGGATGAATACCTGCATGGAGGAGTTCCTGAAGAATGTATCAGAGCTTATTGGAAAGGAAGAAAGCCTTTCCCTGGTACGGCAGATGGCTAAAGTGGCCGATAAACTGACCGACTAAATTTTTTTATATTATCAATTGTATATACAAATAACAATCAAAAACCAAAAACATGAAGTATGTCATCACCGGCGGAGCCGGAAACATTTCAAAACCGCTTGCTGAACAATTACTGGCTGCTGGACACCAGGTTGTAGTAATTGGTCGCAATGCAGAGAATCTCAAGCCGCTGACCGACAAAGGTGCTCAGGCAGCCATTGGTTCGGTAGAAGATGTAGCGTTTGTAAAACAGGCCTTTGCGGGTGCTGATGCTGTTTATACCATGGTACCGCCAACATTTGCGGCGTCCGACTGGAAAGCCTTCATTGGTCAGATCGGCGAAAATTATGCAGAAGCCATCAAAGCGAATGGTATTAAAAAAGTGGTGAACCTGAGTAGTATCGGCGCACATATGAAAGAGGGGGCTGGCCCCGTTTCCGGACTGTTCCGCTCCGAAACCGCGCTGAACAACCTGGAAAACGTAGATGTGCTGCACTTACGCCCTGGCTATTTTTATGAAAACCTGCTGGCGAATGTTGGCATGGTAAAAGGCATGAACATCTTAGGCGGCAACTTTGGAAATGCCGAAACGAAAATGGTGCTGACCACTCCGGAAGACATAGCCGCAGTAGCCGCCGAGGTATTGCTGTCATTGAACTTCAAAGGCGTTTCGTACCGCTATATTGCCTCCGATGTGCGTACTACAGGCGACCTGGCTTCCGTGCTGGGAGAAGCGGTTGGCAAACCCGGACTTCCCTGGGTGGAATTTACCGATGAACAATCCGAACAGGGCATGATCCAGGCAGGGTTGCCAGGAGAAGTTGCCCGCAATTTCATGGAGATGGGCGCGGCGATCCGTTCCGGTAAGCTCTATGAAGAATACTGGAAGCATCAGGAGAACCTGGGCAAGGTAAAGCTGGAGGATTTCGCTCAAAAGTTCAGAGCCGTTTACAGTGCCTCCTGATCGTTCCGGAACAGGCCTTTCAAATAAGAAAGGCCTGTTTTTCTTTCCTTAGTATTTTTATAAAAAACCAACCATATGAACATCGGTGTTTTGGGAACCGGCGTAGTAGGCGAGGCCATAGCGACCGCCTTAACCGAGAAAGGCTTTAATGTAAGAATGGGAAGCCGCACGCCCGATAACGATAAAGCGGCGGCCTGGGTAAAGCGCTCCAATAAACATGCAACCCAGGGAACCTTTGACGATGCCGCTGCCTTTGGCGATATCGTATTCCTCTGCCTGAACGGACAACATGCTTTGAGTGCCGTACGAAGCATTGCTGCCGACAGCATTGATGGAAAGATCGTGATCGACATCACCAATCCGCTGGATTTCTCGAAAGGAATGCCGCCTCAGGTGCTGGAAGGACTGGGTAATACCAATTCACTGGCAGAAGAGATCCAACGTGCATTGCCACATGCCCATGTAGTAAAGACCCTGAATACGGTGAACTATAAACTGATGGTAGACGCCCGGATTGTTCATAATGGCGATCATCACTTGTTCATCTGTGGGAATAACCTCGATGCCAAGAATAAAGTAAAGCACTTCCTGGTCGATAACTTTCACTGGAAGGCGAACCACCTGATAGACCTGGGAACCATTGAAGGCGCCCGCGCCGTGGAAGCCATGGTGCCTTTCTGGGTATTGGTTTACCAGTCCATCGGCACACCGCTGTTCAACTTCAAGATTGTACAATAGGTGAGTAGTGAATACAGCAATTGACTACTACCCGCCATTTATTTGAGCAGTTCCTTCAGC
>DATAHC010000233.1:0-5738 GCA_036263415.1 Flavisolibacter sp. | reverse complement strand
ATCGCCTTTTATTCCAATTCCGTTCAGATCCCTATTCAGAAGGAGCTGGCTGATAAACTTGGAACCGTTAGCGGCAAGCAGGATTTTCAGCTCTTTCTGGCGAACAGCGGAGCGGAGGCTAACGAGAATGCAATGAAGCTGGCTTCTTTTCATACCGGCCGGAAAAAGATCGTTGCCTTTGGAAAAGCGTTTCACGGACGCACCTCCCTAGCCGTGGCCGCTACAGATAACAAGGCCATTGTGGCACCTGTAAATGAGACGGACCATATCGATTTTCTTCCCTTTAACGATGAAGCAGCCCTTACTGCTTATTTTCAACGGAACGGACAGGATGTAGCCGCGGTGATCATTGAAGCCATTCAGGGAGTAGGTGGGATCAATGTAGCCACTTCCGCCTTCCTGCAGTTGATTCGCCGTCTCTGCGATCAGCATCAAGCGTTACTCATCGCCGACGAGGTTCAATGTGGCTATGGACGCAGCGGTAAGTTTTTCGCGCTCGATCATTCTGGCATTCAGGCCGATATCTATACAATGGCCAAGGGGATGGGCAATGGATTTCCGGTCGGGGGTATCCTGATTGCACCCGGCATAACGCCCAAACATGGAATGCTGGGTACCACCTTTGGAGGCAATCACCTGGCTTGCGCCGCCGCGCTTGCGGTTCTGGAAGTGATGGAACAGGAAGACCTTCTGGAGAAAGCTAAGCAAAGAGGCCAGTACCTGATGAATCATCTTAAAAAGATCGAAGGGATTGAAAATATCAGAGGCATGGGCCTAATGATCGGTTTTGATGTTCCGGAGGCCTTAAAGGATCTTCGTAAGAATTTATTGCAGCAGTATAATGTATTCACCGGAGAGGCCAAGCCGAACGTCATTCGCCTTCTGCCTGCCCTGACCATTACACGGAAGCAGCTGGATGAATTCATGGAGGCGCTGAAAGAGGCCATCGATGAACTGAATCCAAGGCCTGTAGCCGAAGCCCTGGAAAATGCTTAATCACTATTAAATCAGGAACTACTATTGAAGCAGTTTATCTCTGTAGCGGATGTTGAGGATATTGACGGCCTGGTACAAAAGGCACTGGACTTTAAAAAGAATCCTTTCGGATCGCATACTACCGGTAAAAACAAAAGGATTGGATGCCTGTTCCTTAACCCCAGCATGCGTACCCGCCTGAGCACTCAGATCGCGGCACAGAACCTGGGTATGGAAGCCATTGTTTTCAATATCGGATCGGAAGGCTGGGCGCTGGAATTTGAAGATGGCGCCATCATGAATGGAACGACGGTGGAGCATGTGAAGGATGCGGCCCCCATCATGGGAAACTATTTTGACGTATTGGCCATCCGTACCTTTCCATCGCTGAAGAACAGGGAGGAGGATTACAGCGAGCAGTATATCAAACAATTCATACGCTATGCAGGAATACCGGTAGTGAGCCTGGAAAGCGCTACGCTGCATCCGTTGCAGAGCCTTACGGATGTGATCACCATCAGGGAGCATTTTAAGGAAAGCCGAAGGCCAAAGGTGGTCCTGACATGGGCGCCTCATGTAAAAGCCCTGCCGCAGTGTGTGGCCAACAGTTTTGCCCAGTGGATGACTGCCTGGGGGCAGGTTGATTTTGTGATCACACATCCCAGGGGGTACGAGCTGGCTCCGGAATTTACAAAAGGGGCGGTGATCGAATATGATCAGGATGAAGCATTGAAAGATGCTGATTTTGTATATGTGAAAAACTGGAGCACCTATGAGCCGTACGGACAGGTACTCAATACCGATCCGGGATGGATGCTGACGCAGGCCAAGCTGCAGCAAACCAATCAGGCAAAAGTGATGCATTGCCTTCCGGTACGCAGAAACGTAGAGCTGAGTGATGAAATACTCGATAGTGAATGTAGCCTTGTAACCCAGGAAGCATCCAACCGTGTATGGGCCGCTCAGGCTGTACTGAATGAAATCATCAATGGATAAGCTATACATTATAAAGATCGGGGGAAATGTTATTGACCAGGAGCCTAAGCTGGAACGTTTCCTGAAAGCTTTTTCCGAACTGGAAGGAAGGAAAATCCTGGTGCATGGAGGGGGTAAGCTGGCCACGCAACTGGCAGCTCAAATGAATATCCCGCAACAGATGGTAGACGGCAGAAGAATCACAGACGGTGAAACCTTAAAAGTAGTTACCATGGTCTATGCAGGATATATTAACAAGACCATTGTAGCCCGGCTGCAGGCCCTGTCGTGCAATGCCATCGGACTTTCTGGAGCAGACGGCAATGTAATGACAGCGCACAAAAGAATAAACGCTGCCATCGATTATGGCTTTGCCGGAGACATGGATGCCGTTCATGGTAATTTACTAACTGAGTTACTCCGGAAGGGCCTTTCACCGGTACTTGCTCCGATCACACATGATGGCAGAGGCCAACTGCTGAATACGAACGCTGACACGATTGCACAGGAAGTGGCGAAAGAAATGAGCCGATCTTATGAAACCATCCTGATCTATTCTTTCGAAAAGAATGGTGTACTGAAAGATCCGGAAAAAGACGATTCGGTAATACCTGTTATCAACCCGGAACAATACCGGCAGCTTAAGCATGCAGGGATTGTATCGGGTGGTATGATTCCCAAACTGGACAATGCTTTTGCTGCACTTCAGCAAGGCGTATCTCAACTAATCATTGGCAATGCCGAGACCCTTACAGACCTTATCACCGGAAAGGCCGGAACAATCATAAGAAATGACTGATGTGACCACGATATTGAAAGATGAAGCGATTCAGTTATTACAGCAACTGATAGCCCTTCCCTCTTTCAGCAAAGAGGAATGGCAGACCGCCAGCCTGCTGACCAAGCATTTCTTCGATAAAGGGCTGATCGTAACAAGAGTCGGGAATAATGTGCTGCTCAAGAACCTGCACTTTGATGAGAGGAAGCCCACCCTGCTGCTAAATTCTCATCATGATACGGTGAAGCCCAATCCCAACTATACCAGAGACCCCTTCCAGGCGGCTATCGAAGGTGAGCGGCTCTATGGTTTAGGCAGCAATGATGCCGGTGGAAGCCTGGTAGCGCTTGCTGCAGCCTTTCTCTATTTCAACGAGGTCAGTGGTTTAAAATATAATCTGGTCTTTGCGGCTACTGCAGAAGAAGAAATATCCGGTGCCGATGGCATTGAGATGGCGCTTCAGCATCTCCCCCGTATTGATTGCGCCATCGTAGGAGAACCTACACAAATGCAGCTGGCAGTAGCGGAAAAGGGTTTGATGGTACTTGATTGCATTGCCCATGGCAGGGCCGGACATGCTGCCAGGGAAGAAGGGGACAATGCGATTTATAAGGCTATGATGGACATTGAGTGGATCTATGTGCATCGGTTTGAAAAAGTTTCCCCATTCCTGGGCCCGGTAAAAACTTCCGTCACCTCTATTGAAACGGAAAACAAAGCGCACAATGTAGTACCCTCCCAATGCCGTTTTACTATTGATGTGCGACTGAACGAATGCTATTCCATGGAGGAAGTTCTGAAGGAAATCCGAAGTCATTTTCAAAGTGACGTTACGCCCAGAAGTATGCGCCTTAGATCCTCTTCCATTCCCATGGATCATTCCCTGGTAAAAGCAGGATTGGCACTTGGCAGGACCGCCTATGGCTCTCCAACCACGTCAGACAAAGCGCTGATGCCTTTCCCGGCATTGAAGATGGGTCCCGGTGATTCTGCGAGAAGCCATACCGCAGATGAATTCATATGGGTGGAAGAGATCCGGCAAGGCATCGATATGTATATTGACGTATTAAAACAGGTTCTGTTATGAAACTCTGGCAAAAAGAAAATACCTCCACTTCAGCCATTATTGAACAGTTTACGGTAGGCCGTGACAAGGAGTTTGATCTCCTGCTCGCTAAATATGATGTGCAGGGATCCATAGCTCATGTACAAATGCTGGGTGAAGTCGGGCTGATGTCGAAAGAAGATTCCGAAAAAGCCATAACAGCCCTGAAAGAGGTTGGAAACCATATTGAAGAAGGTTCCTTTTCCATAGAGCCGGGAATCGAAGATGTACATTCCCAGGTAGAATATCTGCTGACAAAGAAAATCGGCGATATCGGTAAAATGATCCACAGCGGCAGGAGCCGCAATGACCAGGTGGCTGTTGATATTAAACTCTACCTGCGCGCAGAACTGCTGGGCATTAAAGATAGCGTAGTCTCTCTTTTTGATCTTTTGATCCAGCTTAGCGACACTTATAAAGCTGCTTTACTTCCCGGCTACACCCATTTACAGATCGCCATGCCGTCTTCTTTTGGCTTATGGTTCGGAGCCTATGCCGAAAGCTTGATCGATGATCTGGAAATGATGGCCGCCGCTTATACGGTTACCAATAAAAACCCATTAGGAAGTGGCGCCGGCTATGGATCTTCTTTCCCGCTCAACCGAAGCCACACTACCGATTTGATGGAGTTCAACGCAATGCATGTGAATTCCGTATATGCACAAATGAGCCGTGGAAAAACAGAAAAAATAGTTTCAATGGCCCTCAGTTGCCTGGCGGCCACACTGAGCCGTTTATCAATGGATAGCTGCCTGTACCTGAATCAGAATTTTGGCTTTATCTCCTTTCCGCCGGAGCTTACCACGGGCAGCAGCATCATGCCTCACAAAAAGAACCCGGATGTATTTGAACTGATCCGGGCAAAATGCAACCGGATACAGTCCGTTCCGAATGAACTGGTTCTCTTACTCAATAATCTGCCCTCTGGCTACCATAGAGACCTTCAGCTGACCAAGGAGATACTGTTTCCTGCGATTGAAGAAATGAAATCCTGCCTGGAATTAATGAAGCTGATGCTTTCGAATATTCAAATACAGGAAGGGATCTTACAGGATGAGAAATACAAATACCTTTTTAGTGTTGAGGCGGTAAATGAGCTGGTAAATAAGGGGGTGTCCTTCAGAGATGCCTATCAGCAGATCGGAAATCAGATCGAATCGGGAAAATTTACATTCGATCTTTCAAAGGGATTGCACCATACGCATGAAGGCAGTATCGGCAACCTGGGCAATCATCTGATCCGGGAAGCCCTGGAAGGAACGCTCCGTAAGTTTAAAGCGGGTTCATAATTCTTTTGCTGAAGGGAGCTTTGCTATGCATGTTTTCAGACTTTGCTTCCAGTCTTTTATGTCAAGTGAAAAAGCCTGACGGATCTTTGTTTTGTCCAAGACGGAATAGTGCGGCCTTTTGGCTGGCGTTGGAAATGCTGAGGAAGGTATGGGTTGAACCCGAGCAGGTAATGAGGCTATCTCGCGTATGGCGCTGGCAAATTCAAACCAGCTGATCACACCTTCATTGCTGTAGTGGTAGATACCGGGTTTCCAATGTTCGGCTGAAACGATCTGCAGGATGGCTTCCGCCAGATCAGCCGCATAGGTAGGTGATCCGATCTGATCATCCACTACACTTACCTCTTCCTTTTCCTTCATCAGCCGGAGCATTGTTTTAACGAAGTTCTTACCGTATGCGGAATAAACCCATGAAGTTCTTATAATAACTGCTTCCGGATTGACGTTTTGTACGGCTTGTTCTCCCTTCCATTTGCTGAATCCATAGGTATTAACCGGATTCACAGGAGCTTCTTCTGTGAGGGGGCTGGTTGACGTTCCATCAAAAACGTAATCCGTTGAAATATGGATCAACCTGCATTGATATTGTGCTGTCAGGGCTCCTAATTGACCTACC